>URZF01000051.1 GCA_900552255.1 uncultured Eubacteriales bacterium
AACGGGAAAATCTGAAAATTTCTCCGCCAGTCGTAAATCAGGCTCTTTCGATATATTCGCCCGTTCTCGTATCGATACGAAGCCTTGTTCCGTTGTCGATAAAGAGCGGCACCTTGATGACAGCGCCTGTTTCCAGCGTCGCGGGCTTTGTCGTACCGGTCGCGGTATTGCCCTTGAAGCCGGGCTCCGTGGATACCACCTCAAGCTCGACAAACATCGGCGGCTCTACGCTGAAAACATTACCCTTATAGGAAACAAGACGGCACATCATCTCTTCCTTGACGAACTTGAAGCTGTCGGGAAGAAGGTCCTTGGAAACGGGGATCTGCTCAAAGGTCTCCATATCCATAAAATAATAAAGATCGCCGTCGTTATAGCTGTACTGCATGTCGCGTCTCTCGACGACGGCCGGCGGGAATTTATCCGTGGGATTGAAAGTCGTCTCCGTTACAGCTCCCGTGATGACGTTGCGCAGCTTTGTCCGGACAAACGCCGCGCCCTTGCCCGGCTTGACATGCTGAAATTCGATGACCTGCATGACGTTGCCGTCCATTTCAAACGTAACGCCGTTCTTAAAATCTCCTGCGATAACCATAGAAAAAATACCTCCAAAAACTATCTGTCAAAAAATCGTTTGAATCACCTTTATATTGTAGCGCAAAAATCTGAAAATATCAAGTCTTTTTTGATATTTTATGCCTTTTTGCTCCGTTTTCAGCCGATTTCGATGAGCTCCTTCGGACTTTTTGTGATATCGACCGGTCCGTTTTCCGTCATCTGCACCATATCCTCGATCCGGACGCCGTATTTTCCTTTCAGATAAATTCCCGGCTCCACCGTGAAAATATGGCCTTTTGTGAGCTTCGTTTTTCCGGCGGGAGATACCCTCGGATTTTCATGGATATAGATTCCGACGCCGTGACCGAGCCCATGTCCGAAGCAGCCCTCATAGTCCGCAGCGTTTATGAGATCGCGCGCCACCCGATCAAGCTCCGCACCCGTCATCCCCTCATGGACGGCGTCAAGCGCCGCGCGCTGCGCAGCAAGCACGGTGCCATACACCTTTTTCATCTCGTCATCGGCCGTGCCGATGACGACCGTGCGCGTCATATCCGAGCAATATCCATGCCATATGCAGCCGAAATCCATCGTTAAAAAGCCTTTTTCCAGCGTTACGGGGCGCGGCACGCCGTGCGGACGCGCGGAATTCGTACCGGATACGGCGATCGTATCGAAGCTTGTGCCGGAGGCGCCGCGCCTTTTCATCTGATATTCGATTTCTGCGGCAACGTCGGTTTCCGTCATGTCGGGACGGAGCAGGGAAAGCACCGAGGCAAAAGCCTCGTCCGTGATCGCCTGTGCGCCGCGCACAAGCTCCATTTCCCGCTCGGTCTTGTATTCGGCAAGCGCTCTGACAGTTCCGCCCATCGGAACAAATTCGCACGACGGAAATTCCTTTTTGAACCGTTCAAGCCCGGCAACGGAGAGCAGATCGTCCTCAAAACCGATCGTTTCAATCCTTTCCTCTACAATGATCCCCCGGATCTCCTCATACCGGCTGCCGACGGAGATACGGCAGCCGACAGCTTCGGTCTCCGCCGCCTCTAAATAGCGGAAATCCGTAAACAGATAGGCATTTTTCTTTGTCACAAAGACAAGTCCGTCCGAGAACAGGAACTCGGAAAGATAGAAGCAGGTTTTCTCGTCGGAGGTGATAAATGCGTCCACACCGTCCGGAAAATGCGTCTGAAACGTCTCTATTTTTGTCATATGCTACTCCTTTATTTCTCATTTGTTTCTTCGCAAACAAGTATACACCCGAATCATCGAAAAAACAGCCTGAATTTATAAATTTTCTGTAAAATCAAAAATCCACGACGTCCTCGCCGTCCAGCGCGTCGAGTCCATAGCGCAGAGCGGCAGCGGCGGTGCGGCGCTCCTCCTCGTTCTCACTCTCCAGCATCGGCAGAAGCTCGCGGAAAAATGCGCCGCGGATAGAGATGTCGTTTTTCAGCTCCTCGTCATGGAGCAGCGGAACGGTGTCGTCCTGAATTTCAAGATAAAAGACGCCGAACATCTGAGCCGAGAGCTTTTCCGGCGACAACGCGGTTTCAGGAGAAATTCTGCCGCAAAGCTTTACACGGACAAGCGCGTCCGCACCGCAGTTTTCTTCGGTAAGCGCAGACTTTATCCTGTCGCAAAGCTCCGCATTGGAGGAAACGCCGGTCACATCGACGGAAATTTTCTCATAATGGCGCCGGCATATCCGCCGGCTGGCAAAGGAAGCGGAAAGCTTGCCCGAATCCTTGTTCAGCTCGCAGAGAATGACGCCCTTGATTCCGCATTCGTCGAAGGAACGCCCCTCGGGACAGCCGCTGTATGCGTAATAAGTGCCGCCGGCAAGCTTCACGTCCCCGCCTTTATGAATATGTCCGAGCGCGGCGTAGTCGAAGCCGCT
Source organism: uncultured Eubacteriales bacterium (assembly GCA_900552255.1). GTDB lineage: Bacteria > Bacillota > Clostridia > Oscillospirales > CAG-272 > QALR01. Next base: position 2,459 of record URZF01000051.1, read on the forward strand.
GCGCGCAAGATCGGCGGGCGTGAGCGGACAGCAGTCCGATTTCCCGTAAAGGTCGCAGTGCGCGGCGAGAAGATTGATTTTTCTGCGGTCGAGCATGAGAGGCGCCGCAAGCGGATTTTCCGTATATCTTTCAGACGTATAGGCAAAGCCGTAGATATCGACGCCGATTTCGTCAAAGGAAATCTTTGCGATGCGCTCGTCCTCAAAAATATAGACGTTCGGAGGAAAAATCTCTTTTTTATACGGACTGCGCGGAGAAATAAAATCGTGATTGCCCGGCGCAATGACAAACCGGCATTCCGGAACGGAGGCAAACTGGGAGACGAGCAGGGAGGTCGTCTCCTTTGTCACAAAACCACTGTCAAAAAGGTCGCCGGAAAGAATCATGATATCCGCCTTTTCGGTCTTAGCAAGCAATATGAGAGAAGAAAACGTGCCGCGAAGCTCGTTTTTGCGCACCTGCGCCTTCTGCACGTCAAAAAGGGAAAAGGGCGCGTCCAAATGGATGTCCGCCGTATGAATGATTTTCGGCATGGCTCCTCCTTATTTTTGATATTCCGATTCCAAAAATTTACTCCGTAAGCTGATATTCTCCCGACGAAAGCTCCACAAAGAACTCCTTATCGCTTTCCCCGAATTTTCCGAGCAGATAGGCGGGCTTATCGCCCTCTTTCAGTGCGTTCATGTGCTTTTTCGGCAGATACAGCGTCGCATGACAGCCGAACGGGACCTTCAAATTCAGCGACAGCCTGCCGCCGCGGTTCGCCCAATAGCAGGCGACCTCGCCATACATCGAATCATGAGACGCGGACGCGCTCTCCATGCCGCAGTCCACCGCGGGGCGGAGGATCGTATGGCGGAAGCCCGGCTCCTTTTCGTCGGGCGAAATGCCTCCGACATATTTATAGAGAAAAGAGGACAGATCGGAAAACATGTGATGATTGTGGGAGCCGCCGCCGTTCCAGCATTCCCAAAGCGTCGTCGCGCCGAGCTCGATCCATCTCTGACAGCCCGGGAACGTGCGCTGCGCCAGCATCCGGTGGCCTATATTCCCCTCGCCCATCGCGCCGAGCGTGTGCATGACGAATTTACAGCCGAGCACGCCGAAATCGAGGTGCCAGTCCTTTTCCTCGATCTGTTCGATGAGACGGCGCAGAAGCGGCTCTCGCTCCTCTTCCTCGCAAAGACCGAAATACAGCATGACGGCCGTTGCGGTCTGGCAGTCGCCTTTCACGGTATAGGTTTCCTTATCAAAGAATTTTTCACGGAAGGCCGTCTTGATTTTTTCCGCCAGCTCTCCGTAATACGCTTCGTCGGCCTCATTGCCGAAAAGACGCGCCATTTTCACGACCGTCATCGCGGCGTTATAGAAAAATCCGGTATCCGAAACCTCGACCGGGCATTTATAGGAGCCCATGTTTTTGCCGATGGCCGGCCCTTCAAACGGCGCGCACCAGTCGCCGGTGCCGTAATCCAGGGTATAATCGACCGTCATCGACTCCATAAAGTCGCAGTTTTTCTTGATGGGCTCATAATTCAGCCGCAGAATTTCGATATCCGCGTTGTAAAGATAGATATTGTAAGGCACTGTAATCAGCGCGCTCGACCAATCGGGTCCCATGAGCCCGTAATAGCCCCAGCCCGTGGACGGCACCACGCAGGGGATCTGTCCCGCCGGACGCTGCGAGGTGCGCATATCGCGGCTCCATTTGGAAAGGAACGCGCGCGTGCCGAAATTCGTGAGCATCTGCTCCGAGGAAAGGGAAACGTCGCCTGTCCAGCCGTTCTTTTCGCGGTGCGGGCAGTCCGTCGGAATCGAGTGCATATTGGAGATCGTCGACCAGCGGCAAAGCTGCTGGAGCTTCCCAAGCAGCTCGTCCGAGCAGGAAAACATGCCGATGTTTTCCACATCCGTGCAAAGCGTCAGCGCGGATACGTCGGAGAGCTTCGGCTCGTAATTGATGCCGGATACCTCGATATACTGGAAGCCATGATACGTAAAGACTGCGTTCCACTCCTCCTCGCCGTCGCTTTTTTTGATGTATTTATCCGTCTGAAATTCTCCGCTTTTGATAAAGCAGCCGATTGCGGAAACGTCGATCTCGCCCGCATCCGTCAGCACGTCGGAATAGCGGAACGTGATCTCCGTCCCTGCGGCGCCGCGCACCCGAAAGCGGCCGACGCCCGCCTGATTTTGTCCGATGTCGAACACATAGCCGTTCTCCGATTTCCACATTTTCTTCGCGGGAAACACCTTGCGAATGCGGATCGGCTCCATTTCCATGGCGATGAGCAGCCCGCCCGGGCTTTTTATGATCTTTGTTTTACTCCACGCGCTGTCGTCATAGCCGGAAATTGTCCAAGCCCCAAGCTCGAGCCGCGCGTCGTAAAATTCTCCGTTTCGGATGCCGTTGAACGTGATGGGTCCCTTCGATGATTTCCATGTCGGATCGGAAGAAATCGTTTCCTCTCTGCCGTCCTCATAGGTGATATGAAGCTCCGAGATGAGCTTCGGGACATGCCGCCAGCTCGCGGCGCGGGTATTCCACGGATCCTCCGCAAAGCAGTTGTACCAGCCGTTTCCAAGAATCACGCCGATGGCGTTTTCCCCGTTTTTTACAAGCGGCAGAACGTCATAAACCATGTACATGCACTCCGCATCATAGCGGGTAAACGCGGGGGAGAGCATATCGTCTCCCGTCTTTTTTCCGTTGATATAGGCTTCAAAATATCCGAGTCCGCATATCGCAAGATAAGCGGAACGCACGGTGCCGGAAAGCGTAAAGTCCTTTCTCAGATACTGCGCGCCGAAAAATTCCTCCCTTGTTCTCTTGAAATCGGCGGAGATCCATTTGCCGCTCCATTTTTCACCGAGCTTGCCCGTGACGAACGTTCCTCGACCGGAAGCCGCTTCTTCGGAATCCGTTTTGATATCGATTTGATATTCATATTTTGTCAAGGGGGAGAGCGGATCTCCCTCATATGGAATCAAGATCTGATTTTCCGATTCCATCTCGCCGCTGTCCCAAAGAATCCGTCCCGTCATGACATCCGTCACACGGATTCTGCGGGAAAGCTGGCGCCCGCCGCGTCCGTCCGAGTCGATTTTATAGGAAAACCTTGGGTTTTCGTCGATGCCGCAAGGATTTTTCAGATAGTTTACAGTACAGCCGTACAGTTTAAGCTCTGCCATTTTGAAATTCAGCCTTTCCAACGCGTATTATATTTTTCGCGTATATCTTAACACAAAAATATAGAATTTTCAAGTATGGGATATTCCGAGATACCGCTCCTGCTCCGGCGTCAGCCGATCGATGGAAATTCCCGTTTTTCCAAGCTTTAGCTGCGCGACGGCAATATCCGTTTCGCGCGGAACGGGATATAGCTTATGTTCAAGCCCCGGATGACGCACGAGATATTCGAGACATTTCGCTTGAAGTGCAAAGCTCATATCCATGATTTCCGCAGGATGCCCATTGCCGGCGGCAAGATTGACAAGTCTGCCGTCCGCAAGCAGATTGAGCGTCCGCCCGTCGGCCATCTCGAAGCCCTCGATATCCGGCTTGCGCTGCTTATGCGACACGCAAAGCGCCAGCAGATCGTTTTTATTGATCTCCACGTTGAAATGTCCCGAATTGGCGAGCAGAACGCCGTCCTTCATTTTTGCAAAATGACGCCCCACGATGACATTTTCGCAGCCCGTTGCGGTGATGAAGAGATCTCCGACCGCCGCCGCGTCGTCCATTTTCATGACGGTGAACCCGTCCATCGTCGCCTCCAACGCGCGCACCGGATCTACCTCCGTCACAATCACAACGGCGCCCATCCCGGCAAGCCGCTTCGCGATCCCCTTGCCGCACCAGCCGTAACCGGCTACGACCGCTTTTTTGCCGGCGATCACAAGATTTGTCGCGTGCATGACGGCGTCCAGCGTGGACTGCCCCGTGCCGTACCGATTGTCGAACAGATGCTTGCAGTCCGCATCGTTGATATCGATCATCGGATAATCGAGCGTTCCCGCCGCCTCTCTCTGTCGGAGCCTATGTATGCCTGTCGTCGTCTCCTCACAGCCGCCGAGCAGCCTGTCGCCGTATGCGCGGCAGTTTCCGTGCAGAAGCCCGATGAAATCCCCGCCGTCGTCGATGATAACGTCCGGATGGCAGGAAAGCGCATGGGTGAGATGGGACGTATACGTTTTTTCATCCACGCCATGCACGGCGTATACGTTCACATCAAGCTCGGAGAGCGCCGCCGCGACGTCGTCCTGCGTGGAAAGCGGATTACAGCCGGTGGAATATACCTCGGCGCCTCCCGCGCGCAGTACCGTGGCGAGATACGCCGTTTTTGCCTCCAAATGAATCGACATCGCGATCTTTTTGCCGGCAAACGGCTTTGATCTTTCAAATTCCTCCTCGATGGAATTCAAAACCGGCATATAGCTCTTTACCCAGTTTATTTTGTCATGTCCGCTTTTCGCAAGCGATTTGTCTTTGATAATACTCATATTTTCTCCTGAGATTTTATTTTTTGAATTTTCGTCGGTCTGCTTATCAAATTTTTTCTGCAATCTCCGTAACCGGCAGAAACGCTTTTGGAGTCGGATTGTGATAACCGATGAATTTCTCCATCCAAACCATATCGTACCAATTTCCGAATTTATATCCGCATTTCGTAAAATATCCGATTTCGCGGTATCCGCAGACGGCATGAAAGGCAGGACTTGCCTTTGTCAGATACATGTCGTCTTTTCTCTCTGTGACGGCGACGCTCGCATACAGATTGACAATATTCTGCCGCCTTAAAATTTCTTCAAGCCTGCCGTAAAGAAGCGTCCCTATTCCTTTTCCCCTGTGATTTTCCGAAACATAGAGAACCGTCTCCGCAGCTCTTTCATAGGCTGCCCGCTCTCCGAACGGCTTCGCATAGGAATAGCCGACAACCGTTCCGTTTTCCACCGCGGCAAGATACGGGTATCTCCTTTTGATTTTTTCGATTCTCCCCCGAAACTCCTCGATCGTCGGTACCTCATATTCAAAAGTGACTGCGGTTTTTTCCACATACGGCGCATAAATCCCCAACAGGGCTTCGGCGTCGCTTATCTCAGCCATTCGTATCGTTATTGGATTCTTTTCTTCTTTCATTCTGCCACACATATTCCGGCAAATTTAAAAGGTAATGCGCCGAATCGAAACCGCCTTTTTCGTCTCTTTATCGATTTCCACAAGGATTCCATGCGCTGTGACTTTATTTTCCGACGGAACAAACTTCACCGGCAGATACGTCGTCATTTTTTCTATGATGCACTCGGGCTTGATTCCGAGCACGCTGAAATCCGGCCCGCACATGCCGACGTCGGTGATATATGCCGTCCCTTTCGGCAGAATACATTCATCTGCCGTCGCCACATGCGTATGCGTGCCGAAAAAGACCGTAATTCTTCCGTCAAGATAATGGGAGAGCGCCTGTTTTTCGGAGGTCGCTTCCGCATGGAAATCGAGAATGGAAATATCATATTTTCCCTCATAACGCTTCAATACCCTATCGGCGCAGACAAACGGATTTTCGAGCGGCTCCATCATAACGATTCCAAGCATATTGACGACAAGGATCGATATTCCCGCCGCATCCGTCAGAACAGCCCCCTCTCCCGGAACATTCCCCGGAAAGTTCGCCGGCCGCAGGACATTTTTATTCTTCTCAAACAAATCCTTCGCATCATAGCGGCGGAACGCATGATTTCCCGTTGTGATGACATCAGCGCCTGCAGAAAGCAGCGTCTGCGCCGACGTCTTGTCGATCCCGTTTCCTTCGGCGCTGTTTTCTCCGTTGACGACGGCAAAATCGATCTCGTTTTCCTTTCGATAGGCCCATAGCTTTTCCGCAAGATAATCACAGGAGGCGGAGCGGCTCACGTCGCCGAGCATCAAAAGCTTTATCGTTATCATTCTTTATTTTTTCCTCCGAACAAACCGACCCACATCTAAGGTGTCTTGTTTTCGCAATCAGTGTATCATAAATTTCAGTCGATTTCCACTGTTATTTTTATATTTTTATCCTTCGCTCCGTTTTTTATTTTGATTTG
>URZF01000052.1 GCA_900552255.1 uncultured Eubacteriales bacterium
AAGCACCGCATCCTTCCCGAAGCAGCCGATCTTATCCCACGGAATGACCAGCTCCTCGCATTTACCAAAGCCGAATACGCGGCAGTCGAACAAAACGACGATGGCCAGCACACAGCCGGAGCATACGTCGATCTCCACGTCGTTTATGTATCCGAGCCGCTTTCCGTCGCAAATGTTGATGACCTCTTTATCTTTCAAATCGTTGATGCTGCATCTGTCCATAATAGATTTCCTCCGACAAAGCATATTTTCCGAATGTATTCATTCGTCATACTGACAATATATGCCGGATCCCGCAAAAAATATTCAGTTTTCCCGTTATCATATTGCCATGAACGGCTTTTTGTGATAGAATATTGAGGAAAAACACGCGAAATGCGGCAGAAATCCGGAGGAAAAGCAATGTTTGAGCATGAGATTCACGACTGTCTCACAAAAAACGGCGCCTCGCTTGTCGGCTTTTCCGCGCTGGGGGACAAAGCGTCGCCGGACTTCCCCGCTCTGCGCTTCGCCGTGACGATTGTGCGAAAGCTCTCCGACACGATTGTGGAAACAATCGACGGCAGACCCTCCATTCAATATTTCCATCATTACCGCATCACCAATACGAAGCTCGACCTTCTTGCGCTGGACGCCGTGGATTTCATCGAGGCACACGGCTTTTCGGCGCTGCCCATCGCCGCCTCACAAAGCACAAACACCGATAAGGATGCCTACCGCGGCGTCTTTCAGCACAAAACGGCGGCGGTGCTCGCAGGCCTCGGCTTCATCGGGAAAAGCGGGCTTTTCATCACCAAGGAATACGGCTCCAAGGTGCGCCTCGCGACCGTGCTCACCGATATGCCGCTCATCCCGTCCGGCGCTGTGATCACAGAGGGCTGCGGTGCCTGCGAAATTTGTAAAAATGCCTGCCCCGCCGGTGCGATCACCGGCAGGAACTACGTTTACGGCGCGCCGCGGGACACGATTCTCGACGCGGCACGGTGCTCCGCGCACATGAAAACCTACAAGGACATCGGGCGCGGCGCCGTCTGCGGCATCTGTATGCGCGTCTGTCCATATAATCGACGCAAAGGCGGGAGCGGCATGGCAGCGGATTGACAGAATATCAAAACAAACAATCATTTCATAATTTCCGGAGGAAAAGGACTTGACAAAGCTTTTGAAATATATGAGGGGGTATACCGCATCAGCAGTGTCCGCGCCTTTTTTCAAGGTGCTGGAAGCGATTTTCGAGCTGATGATCCCGCTCGTCATGAAAAACATCATCGATATCGGCATCGCGGCGGGCGATAAGCCCTATATTTTCCGTATGTGCGGGCTTCTCGTGCTGCTCGGACTTGTCGGCTTTATCTGCACGATGTTCGCGCAGTATTTCGCGGCCAAGGCCGCGGTCGGCTTCTCGAAAAATATCCGTTCGGCGCTCTTTGCTCATACGCAGAAGCTCTCCTTCTCCGACATCGACCGGATGGGCACCTCGACCATGATCACGCGCATGACGAGCGACATCACGCAGGTGCAGTCCGGCGTGAATCTGACGCTGCGGCTCTTTTCCCGTTCTCCCGTCATCGTCTTCGGCTCGATGATCATGGCGTTTACCATCGATGTGAAAGCCGCTCTCGTCTTTGCCGTCGCGATCCCCGTGCTGTGCGTCGTCGTATTCGGCATCATGCTCGCCGGGATTCCGCTCTACCGAAAGGTGCAGACCGGCCTTGACCGGGTGCTTGGCATCACGCGCGAAAATCTCTCCGGCACGCGCGTCATCCGCGCATTTGCGGATGAGGAAAATGAGATCCGCGAGTTCGACCGGCACAACGCGGCGCTCACGGCCGTGCAGAAATTCGCCGGCAAGATCTCGGCGCTCATGAATCCCTTGACTTATCTGATCATCAATCTCGCGATTATCGCGCTGATCCATGTCGGCGCACTGCGCGTCGAGGCGGGTATCATCACACAGGGCGCCGTCATCGCGCTTTACAACTATATGTCCCAGATCCTCACCGAGCTCATCAAGCTTGCAAACCTGATCATCACCATGACAAAATCCGCAGCGTGCGCCGACCGCATTGAGGCGATGCTCGAGGACGGAGGCGCGCCGCGTCCCACGGCGGAAAGCAAGGAAAAACAGAACGATTTCGCCGTCACTTTCCGGCAGGTCGGGCTCACCTACCAAAACGCCTCGGACGAATCGCTCACGAATATCGATTTCACCGTCCGCCGCGGCGAAACGGTCGGCATCATCGGCGGCACCGGCTCAGGCAAAACCTCGCTTGTAGAGCTCATTCCCCGCTTTTATGACGCGACGCGCGGCGAGGTCCTCATAGACGGCGTGGACGTGCGCGCCTATTCCGACGGCGCCTTAAAGAAAAAGGTCGGCATCGTCATGCAGAAGGCGGTGCTCTTCCACGGCACCATTCGGGAAAATATCCGATGGGGCAAGCCGGATGCCACCGACGCGGAAATTTGGCGTGCGCTCGATACCGCCCAGGCGCGCGACGTCGTCGAGGGCAAAGAGGGCGGTCTCGACTACGTAATCGAGCAGGGAGGCAAGAATCTCTCCGGCGGACAGCGCCAAAGACTCGGCATCGCGCGTTCCCTCGTCGGAAATCCTGATATCATCATCTTCGACGACAGCGCCTCCGCGCTCGACTATGCCACGGATGCGCGCCTGCGCGCCGCCGTCCGTGAAATGGAGGGCGAGCATACCGTTTTCATCGTATCGCAGCGCGCCGCCTCCATTTCCCATGCGGATAAAATCATCGTCCTCGACGACGGCAGGGTCGCCGGACTGGGCACACATGCGGAGCTGCTCGAAAGCTGCCCTGTCTATCAGGAAATCTATTATTCTCAATTTCCGAAGGAAAAGGGGGAAACGCGGATATGAAAAGCAACCAGAAAGCCTCCCGCGGCACCTTAAAAAAGGTGCTGACCTACCTGAGGCACTATACGCCGGCACTTCTTCTTTCCCTGCTGCTTGCCGCGGCTTCCGTCGTTCTGACTCTATACGTGCCGATTCTCATCGGCGACGCCATCGACCTCATTCTTGAGCCCGGAAAGGTGTATTTTGACGATATCGCCTCCCTGCTTATCAAAATCGCCGTCGCGGCCGCGGCGGCAGCCCTCTTTCAATGGCTCATGAACATCATCAACAACCGAATCACCTATGGTGTCGTGCGCGATATCCGCAGCGAGGCGTTCGCAAAGCTTCAAGACCTGCCTGTCTCCTATATCGACTCCCACGCGCATGGAGAGATCGTCAGCCGCATCATCACCGACGCCGACCAGTTCTCCGACGGACTGCTCATGGGCTTTTCCCAGCTCTTCACCGGCGTCATCACCATCATCGGCACGCTTGCGTTCATGTTCGCCATCAACTGGAAAATCGCGCTCGTCGTGGTGCTTGTAACGCCTCTTTCCCTTTTCGCGGCAAGCTTCATCGCGAAACGAACCTATTCGATGTTCCGGCTTCAATCGGAAACGCGCGGCGAGCAGACCGCCTTTATCAACGAGATCATCGGCAACGAAAAGGTGGTGCGCGCATACGGACACGAGGCCGAAGTCTCCGAGACCTTTGAGGAAATCAATGAAAGGCTTGAAAAATGCTCACGGCGCGCGGTATTCTATTCCTCGACCGTGAATCCGACGACGCGCTTTGTCAACAGCATCGTCTATGCCGGCGTAGGACTCGTCGGCGCGCTCTCCGTCATTGCAAGTCCGACGTTTACCGTCGGCAGCCTGTCGATCTTTCTCAGTTATGCCAACCAGTATACGAAGCCGTTCAACGAAATCTCCGGCGTCGTGACGGAGCTTCAGAATGCGCTCGCCTGCGCCGCAAGGCTCTTCGAGCTGATCTGCGAGACGCCGCAGACTCCCGACGCACCGGATGCAGTCGTCCTCGAGCAGGCAAAGGGTGCAATGGAGATCAAAAACGTCGATTTCTCATACGTGCCCGCAAGACCGCTTATCCGCGACTTCAATCTGTCCGTCCCCGCCGGACGCCGCGTTGCCATCGTCGGACCCACCGGCTGCGGCAAGACGACGCTCATCAACCTGCTCATGCGCTTCTACGACGTGGACGCGGGAGAAATCCGCGTGGACGGCACAGATATCCGCGATATCACGAGAAAAAGCCTGCGGAAAAGCTACGGCATGGTCTTGCAGGAAACATGGCTGAAAACGGGGACCGTGCGCGAGAACATCGCCATCGGAAAACCCGACGCCACCGATGAGGAGATCGTCGCCGCCGCCAAAGCCTCCCATGCACACAGCTTTATCAAGCGGCTCCCCGCGGGCTACGATACCGTCATCAGCGACGACAGCGGGCTCTCGCAGGGACAGAAGCAGCTGCTCTGCATCGCGCGCGTCATGCTTTGCCTGCCGCCGATGCTGATTCTCGACGAAGCTACCTCCTCCATCGACACGCGCACGGAAATGAAAATTCAAAACGCCTTTGCCGTCATGATGGAGGGACGGACCAGCTTTATCGTGGCTCATCGGCTTTCCACCATCCGCGAGGCGGACATCATCCTTGTGATGAAAAACGGAAGCGTCATCGAAAGCGGCACCCATGCTTCCCTGCTTCAAAAGGGCGGCTTCTACGCGGAGCTTTACAACAGCCAGTTCAAAGGATAATAATAAAGATGCGGCAAATTGAACAGAATGTTAAATTTGCCGCATATTCTTGACCTCTCGTGACCCTTGTGATAAAATAAATCCGTTATTATATTCTTTTTTATAAGAAAGGAATCCGTCATGAAACCACTGACACCCGCACCGCTGCTGCTCGTCATCGCAAGCTTTGACCCGAACGGCAACGGCAAAAACGACTATGATCCCGAGCATCCCGAGCTGTTATATGACAAAACCTCGCCGATTTTCGGCGAGCAATGGGCGATCTCCAAGCCGGAGGACTGCTATGAGCGCTTCTTCGGAGAGAGCGGCTATTCCCTTATGAATTTTTATAAGGAGATGACGCTTGGAAAGTTTTGGTTCTATCCTGTACATATCGACCATCCGCAAAGAGAAGGCGCGCCGGAGGGAATCCTTGAAATCACGGTGCCCCTGCCGCATCCCGCCGCGCTGCGCAATCTCGAGGGCTATACCAATGAGACCGCGGCGGCCAAGGCCATTCATGACATCGTCGAGGCCTGCGATCCTTACATCGATTTTGCCAAATACGACAAAAACGGGGACGGTATCATTACGCCGGATGAGCTTGCCATCGTCATTCTCAACGCGGGCTACGACCGTGCGTCCACCAAGGCGGACGAGGAATTTTCCAAGGTCGTCTGCGAAAACGGACCGATCCCGAGCCACCGCTTCATGGTGCATGGAACCAGCCAGCCCACCGACGCCCATATGAGCGGCGGCGTCAAAATCGTGCGCGTATCCAACGTCGGCGAATACAATTCCCACGGTCCGATCACAATCGGTACACCGGCACATGAGCTTGCGCACAACGTGGGCGCACAGGATATGTATTGCCGCTATACCCCGCCCGCCGATTACGTTTTCGGCTGGCCGCTTCCGCTCAATTTTTCGCTGATGTCGTGGGGCAACCACCTCGACAGCGGCACCAAGCCCGCTTACATCGACCCGTATCAGAGAATCTATCTCGGCTGGGCACAAGAGGAAACGGCGGACGAGGACGGCGTATATACGCTTTACTCCACGCTTTCCGGCAAATACAAGGTGCTGAAAATCACAACGCCCGATCCGGACGAATATTTTCTCTGTGAAATCCGCCTCAAAGAAGGCTTCGAGGAAAAGCTGACCCCCGGCGACTCCAAAGGCGGCGTCGTCATTTGGCAGGTCGACGAGGCGATCAACCGCGAATGGTTCACCAAGGCGCAGTGCGTCTCCTCTAACCGTCCCGATGGAAAGCGCCATGATCTCGGAAACGCCATAAGACTTCGCAATATGTTCACCGAAATCACCGATGAGGCCGGCAGTTTTGTCAAATACGGCCCCTGCTTCAAGGAGAAAAATATCACGGAGGATCCGTTCTTCTATGCCTCCGACGATCCGAAAACCGGATTTTTCGATTCCTCACTGTACTGCGGCGCCGCGTCGGAATCGTACTCGCTCAACCGCTTCCCCGAGGGCGTCTCACCCGACTGGAAGCTGCAAATCGAAGTCCTCGACGCCCCCGGCGCGGAAATGAGAATCCGCGTCAAACGGGGATAACCTCTTTACGGAGAAGAAAGGAAAATTCCATCCATGAAAAAAGCACTTACCGTTTTTATCGCGCTTTCCCTTATCGCGCTTCTCTGCTGTTCCTGCGGAAAAACCAAAACGTATATCGCGGAGATCACCGTGGAAAATTACGGCGTCATCACCGTCCAGTTAGATGCCAAAACCGCGCCCATCACAGTCGCCAATTTCGTAAAGCTTGCAAACGAGGGCTTTTATGACGGACTCACGTTCCACAGGATCTTCTCCGGCTTCATGATTCAGGGCGGCGACCCGAACGGCAACGGCGGCTCCGATGAAACCATCAAGGGCGAGTTTTCTGCCAATGGTGTGAAAAACAACATTTCCCATGTGCGCGGCGTCATTTCCATGGCGAGAAGCTCGTCATACAATTCCGCAAGCTCCCAGTTCTTTATCGTGCATGAGGACAGCACATATCTTGACGGCAAGTATGCCGCATTCGGCCATGTGATCTCCGGTATGGAGGTCGTGGATGCGATCTGCGAGGACGCCGAACCGACAGATGGCAACGGAACCATTCCGGCGGAGAAACAGCCCGTCATCACCAGCATCAAAATCATAGAAGAATAAAAAACGCGGATGCGTGTTTTTCCCGATTGTGCCAAAAGGGAAAGCAGCTATCATGAGGCGCTATATCCATCGTATAATCGTATAGTCGGCGGAATGATCGGCCGGCCTTTCTGTCCCGGTTTTATCGTTCTACTGTGCAATTTGAGTTACTACGCAAAAACGGACTGATTTTCATCAGTCCGTTTTTTATTTTTATCCATTCATCAGACAAGCTTGATGATCGCCATTTCGGCAGCATCGCCGCGGCGCGGGCCGATCTTGTAGACAGCCGTATAACCGCCGTTTCTCTCCGCATAAGCGGGAGCGATTTCATCAAAAAGCTTCTTTACAACATCTTCTTTCGTAATGAAAGAAAGTGCCGCACGACGGGAAGCAAGCGTATTCTTCTTGCCGAGCGTAATCATTTTATCTGTCAGAGATCTGACTTCCTTTGCTCTTGTCACAGTTGTCTCAATCGAGCCGTTTTCCAAAAGCAAGGTCACCATGCCTTTCAGCATCGCCATTCTATGGGCAGTAGGTCTGCCAAGTTTTCTGGTTCCGGGCATTATACTATTCCTCCTTTGCCTGTTTAATAAGTGCAGTCTGCATCCCGCATACCTTCCCCGGCATAAAGACCCCAAAAGGGAGATATGAGACGGAAAAGACAGCTTTTCAAGCGCCAATATGCGACAAGCTCCAACACCGCACCAATAGCGGGACACAAATTGCCCCTTTTTAAAAGGATTCAACCAATATTCTCTCTGTTTTCTGATGCTTCTCCACTCATGAAGCGGCCTCAGTCTTCCTCTTTTCTGAGGCTGAGCCCGAGCGAATGAAGTTTCTGTATCACCTCTTCGAGCGATTTCTTGCCGAGGTTGCGGACTTTGATCATATCCGCCTCGGTGCTGCTCGTAAGATCCTCCACAGTATCAATGCCTGCGCGCTTCAAGCAGTTGAAGCTGCGTACAGACAGATCAAGCTCCTCAATGGTCATCTCAAGGACCTTTTCTTTCTTGGTTTCTTCTCTTTCCACCATGATCTCTGCGCTCTTTGCTTCGTCAGACAGCTCCACAAAGAGGTTGAGATGTTCGTTGAGTATCTTGGCTCCGAGCGATACGGCTTCTCTTGCCGAGATCGTACCGTTCGTCAAAACATCAAGCGTCAGCTTATCATAATCGACTACATTGCCGACACGGGTGGGGTCCACCTTATAGCTCACGTTGTAAACAGGGGTAAATATAGAATCCACATAAATCACGCCGATTTGTCCGGCCGAATAGGTCTGTTTGTTCTTTTCCTGCGAAACATATCCGCGGCCGTGATCGAAAGTAAGCTCCATTTTGAAACGCACACCGTCGGAAACCGTTGCAATATGATGCTCCGGATTCAGAATCTCGATATCGGCATCGCAGGCGATATCTCCCGCGGTAACGTCCTTCGGACCTGTAACGTCGATCGATACCGTTTTGGTCGTTTGCGGATATAATCTGGCCGTAATACCCTTGACGTTCAAAACGATCTCGCAGACGTCCTCTTTTACGCCGGGAACCGTCGAGATCTCATGAAGAATGTCCTTGTCTCCGCCGCTGATCTTGATGCTGACGACCGCAACGCCGGGAAGCGAGCTGAGCAGAACTCTGCGCAGGGAATTTCCAAGCGTGATGCCATAGCCTCTTTCAAGCGGTTCCAAAACAAAGGTTCCTCTTTTGGGATCGTTATCCGATTCGACAGCCGTAATATTCGGTCTTTCTATTTCAATCATCTAA
>URZF01000053.1 GCA_900552255.1 uncultured Eubacteriales bacterium
AGGAATGTCTTTTTTCAGATGCAAAAATTCAAATATACCGCGATCAATTTCGATAAGATGAAATTTACGGGGACCTTTTTTGCGGAAAATGAGGAGGCTCTGCGGGAGGAGCTTGCCAAGCAGCGGCTCTACCTTGTCAAGGCGAAAGCCATTTCCGACGCCCCGCCCAGCGCGTTTCTGACTGCAAGCGGCGGAATCTCCATCAAGGAGCTCACCATTTTCTGCCGCCAGTTCGCTATTATGATCAATGCGGGCGTTTCCGTTATCGACTGCCTTGAAGTGCTCAAAGAGCAGTCCTACACCTCATTTTTCAAAAAGGTGCTCGCGCGCGTATATGAGGATGTCAAATCCGGTCTGCTTCTTTCGGAGGCGATGGCGAAGCATAAGCGCGTATTTCCGGAGTATTTCCGCAGTATGACCTATGTCGGCGAGGTGGGCGGCGTGCTTGACAAGGTGATGGTGAGCGTCGCCGATTATTACGAGACCGACCACAAGATTCGTTCCAAGGTCAAAAGCGCCTTGGCTTATCCGATGGTTCTTCTTTGCCTGACGGTCGTCGTGCTGGCCGTGCTGACCATGTATGTCATTCCGACGTTTAAGACTTCGCTTGCCGTCATGGATGTCCCGATGCCGGGCATTACGCTCGCGATGTTCAACATCAGCGAATTTTTCCTTGCCAAATGGAAAGAGATTCTGATCGTGATTTTCGTCGTGGTGGCGTTCTTTGTTCTGCTCGGCAAAACAAAGCGCGGCCGGTATTTTTACGATACGCTGAAGGTCCGCATTCCGTTTATGAAGAAAATACAGGTGGCCACGGTCACTTCGCGTTTTGCCAGAGGCTTCGGGCTTCTCATCGAATCCGGTATGGATATCGTGGACGCGCTCGACGTTATGGCGAATCTTATGGGCAATAAAAACATCGAGCGCCGCTTCCGCATGGCAATCGAGGATGTCAAGCAGGGTGTGCGGCTCGCGCTGGCGCTGGATAAATACAAGATTTTTCCGCAGCTGCTGATCCAAATGATCGCGGTCGGCGAAAATACCGGCGCGATGGACGAGGTGCTCCTCAAATCCTGCGATCACTTCGATTCCGAGGTGCAGAATGCGCTGAACAGCGCGACGACGATGATCCAGCCGATTATCCTTGTCATCATGGGCGGCGCGATCGGCGTAGTGTTCATCTCCATTTACGCGCCGATTCTGTCCATCATGCAAACGCTTTGATTACGGAGGCAAAACTTGAATCTGAATCTTGAGATTTTACAATTTTTCGTTTATAAGAGAATTATCAAAAAGAAGGACGTCGACGGCATTCTCGCCGAGTGTGAGAGACTGAGCCTCGATGTGGACCAATATTTGATTGCAGGGGGATACTGCAACGACGTTGCGGCGACGGCCGCGCTCGGCGAGTATTACTGTATGCCCTATATCGAGATGGACATGCTGGAGGTCGACGATGCGCTCATCGATCAGGTGGAGCTTGATTTCCTGAAAAAGCATAAGATCGTTCCGGTGTCCATTGCGGACGACGGGACGATGATCGTCGCCGTGGGAAATCCGTCGGATTTTATTTCGATGTCGGCTGTGGCTTCTATTTATTCCGGGAAAATCAGCTATGTGCTGGTCCCGCCGACGCAGATCGATATTTTCGTCGATTCCATCGCGGCAGTGCGTTCTACGGCGAACGCGCTCGATAATTTGAAGCGGGAGCAGGACAGACAGCTGCAAAAAAAAGCGCAGGGCGGCGGCGTTCAGGCGCAGGTCGAGAGCGAGCAGGATGTGATCAACGCGCCGGCAGTCAAGCTTGTTGACTCCGTTATTCGGGAGGCCATTCCGTTCCGCGCGAGCGATATCCATATCGAGCCGTTTGAAAAAATCGTGCGTATTCGTTACCGTATCGACGGCGAGCTTTCCGACAGGGCGAATTTTCCGATCGAATCCTATCCCGCGATCTGCGCGCGTCTGAAAATCATTGCGGAAATGAATATCGCCGAGCGACGTATTCCGCAGGACGGACGTGTCAACATGGTGATCAACGGTGTGGAATACGATTTCCGTGTATCTTCCATCCCGACGGTGTGGGGCGAGAAATTCGTTATCCGAATCCTCGACAAATCCGCGTTCAACTTCTCGCGGGAGGAGCTTGGCTTCACGGCGGCGGGCGGCGCGCTTGTCGATAAGATTTTGGCGCATCCGCACGGCATCGTGCTTCTGACGGGACCGACGGGCTGCGGCAAATCGACGACACTCTATTCTTTCCTGCGCGAGCTGAACAAGCCGAACGTCAATATCACAACGGTCGAGGATCCTGTCGAATATACGCTGGAGGGCATCAACCAAATCCAAGTCAACGTCAAGGCGGATATGACCTTTGCCGCCGCGCTGCGTTCGATTCTCCGTCAAGACCCGGATATCGTCATGATCGGCGAGATCCGCGACGAGGAGACCGCGCAAATCGCCATTCGCGCGGCGATCACGGGACATTTGGTGTTTTCCACGCTTCACACGAACGACGCGCCGGGCGCCATGGTGCGTCTTGTCGATATGGGCGTGTCCGGCTATCTTGCGGCGGATGCGCTCGTGGGCGTGATTTCTCAGAGACTTGTCAAGAGGCTTTGCCCTGCCTGCAAAAAGAAGGGCAAGACGAACGCCCGGGAAATGGCGATGCTCGGGATCAAGGAACCGATCTCCATTTACCGTCCGCAGGGCTGCCAGTATTGCAACGGCACCGGCTATAAAGGACGTATCGCGGTGCATGAAATCATGTATATGAACGACGCGCTCCGCGAGGCGATTCTTGGAAATCCCAATGCGGAAGAGGTTCGCCGGATTGCGATTGAAAACGGCATGACGCCTCTTTTCTCCGCGTGCCGCGATTATGTATTCAAGGGGATTACCAGCTTGCAGGAGCTGATGTCGCTCTATATGGGATAAACATTCGGAGGTAGCTTATTTTGTCTTTGATCGATCAGATTTTGACGGCGGCCGCATCCTCGCGCGCCTCCGATATTCATATATCCTCCGCAGGACAGGCGATGATGCGGGTGCGGGGGAGGCTTGTTCCGGTCTCGGGCGATATTTTTTCCGCCGATGCGGTTTGGCGCATGGCGGAGGAGATGATGAACGAGGAGCAGCTGGAAACGCTGCGCGGCGTCGGCGAATGCGACTTTGCTTATGAGATCGAGGGAATCAGCCGCTACCGTGTCAACATTTATATGACGATGGGTGCGCCGGCGATCGCGCTGCGCGCCATTCCGACGGATATCCCGCCGCTGACCGCTCTGAGTATTCCGCAGACGGTCGTCGACCTGTATCAGAAAAAGCACGGGCTGATTCTGCTGACGGGACCGACGGGCTGCGGCAAATCGACGACGATCGCTTCCATTTTGAACGTCATCAATCAGACGAAAAATCTGCATATCATCACGCTTGAGGATCCGGTTGAATATATTCACAAGCACAAGGGCTGTATCATCCATCAGCGGGAGGTCGGCAGAGATACAAAAAATTATGCTGCGTCTCTCAGGGCAGCGCTGCGCGAGGATCCCGACGTCATCATGGTCGGGGAAATGCGCGATTTTGAGACGATCAGCATCGCCATCACGGCCGCGGAAACGGGACATTTGGTGTTTTCCACGCTGCATACGGTCGGCGTCGCAAGCGCCATCGACCGTATGGTGGACGTGTTTCCCGCGGCGCAGCAGTCACAGATTCGCTCTCAGCTCTCGAACACGATTGAGGCGATCATCAACCAGCAGCTTCTGCCGCGTGCCGACGGCTCGGGACTTGTGCCGGCCTTTGAGATCCTGCACAGCAATTATGCGATCCGCAATTTGATAAGAGAAGGTAAAACGCATCAGATCGCCTCTGCGATTCAGACCAATAAGGCTACCGGAATGGTGCTCATGGACGAATATATCGCGGACTTGTATGCCAAACGGCTGATTACCGCCGATACGGCCGTTGAATATGCGAGAGATCCCATCAACATCAAACGCAAGCTGGTATAAGGGCCCAAAAAGGCAAAGATACAGAGTGAAGTGATTGATAAAAAGAAGAAGGATTGATATAAAAAGAAAAACGGTACTGATTTCAGTACCGTTTTTTTGTTTATCAAAGTCCGCGCTTGATATAATGCGTATGCAGGATCTCGTGGGCGAGATGGCTGCCGGGCTTTTCGAGATACTCGTCATAGATCTTCTGCACGGCGAGATTCTCGTGCGATTTGCGGATCGGAAGATTTTTGTCGGCATTGTAGAGGATCGACGCTCTCTTTGCTTTGAGATCGACCGCTGCCTTGACCGCCGCGCTTTGTACAGGCTGTCCGCCGCCATTGACGCATCCGCCGGGGCACGCCATGATCTCGATGAAATCGACCTCGAGCTCGCCGGCTTTTACCTTGTTCAGAAGCTCGCGGGCGTTCTTTGTGCCGGAGGCTACCGCGACGCGCACCTCGGTGTCGCCGAGCTTATAGGTCGCCGTCTTGATAGGCGCCGTACCACGCACATCGTCGAAGTCGAGCTTTTCGAGCTTCGTACCGAGAATAACCTCTGCGGCCGTGCGAAGTGCCGCTTCCATAACGCCGCCGGTCGCGCCGAAGATCGCGCCCGCGCCGGATCCGATATCGAACGGCTCGTCGAATTTTTCATCGTCGAGCTCGCGGTAATTGATTCCCGCTTTTTCGATCATGCGGGCGAGCTCGCGCGTCGTGATCGCGTAATCGACGTCATAGATGCCGTCGCCCGCGGCGCTCTGTCCGGGACGGCGCACCTCAAATTTTTTCGCGGTGCAGGGAATGGCGGAAACAAACACGATGTCGGCAGGGTCGAGACCGCGCTTGCGCGCGTAATAGGTCTTATACATCGCGCCGAACATCTGCTGCGGAGATTTGCAGGTGGAAAGATTGTCGGTGAATTCCGGGAAGTAATGCTCGCAGAATTTGATCCAGCCGGGAGAGCAGGAGGTGATAAGCGGCAGATTTTCGCCGGTTTTCATTCTCTCGAGGAACTCGGTGGCCTCCTCCATGATGGTGAGGTCGGCGGTGAGGTTCATATCGTATACGCCGTCGAAGCCGAGACGCTTGATGGCGGCGACCATCTTGCCTTCCGTATCCGTGCCGGGCGCGAAGCCGAAGCATTCGCCGATGGTGGCGCGGATCGAGGGAGCGGTGCAGATGGCGACATGCTTGGTCGGATCGTTCAGCGCTTCCCAAACCTTGTCGGTGTCGTCCTTCTCATACAGCGCGCCGACGGGACAGGCGACGATACACTGTCCGCAGGAGACGCAGGAGGTCGCGGCGAGCGGCTGCTCGAACGCGGAGCCGATGTGCGTATCGAAGCCGCGGTTGAGCGCTTCGATGACGCCGATGCCTTGCATGTTCTTGCAGGCGGCGACACAGCGGCGGCAGAGAATGCACTTGTCGTTGTCGCGAACGAGGAAAGCGGTGCTTTCATCCTTCGGGTATTCGACATTTTTGCCGGCGAAACGGGCTTCGTCCGTTACGCCGAGATCGCGGCAGAGCTTTTGGAGCTCACAGCTTTGGCTGCGGATGCAGGAAAGACATTCTTTTTTATGGGTGGAAAGAACGAGCTCGAGATTGGTTTTTCTCGCTTCGCGTACTTTGGGCGTATTTGTGAAAATCTCCATCCCCTCGGTGACGCCGGTGACGCAGGCTGCCATCAGTCCGCGCGCGCCCTTGACCTCGACAAGGCAGAGCCGGCAGGCGCCGATCTCGTTGACGCCCTTGAGATAACAGAGCGTGGGAATGTCGATTTTTGCGATTCTTGCCGCATCGATAACGGTGCTGCCGGCCGGGACGGCGTAATCGCGGCCGTTGATTTGAATATTAACCATTTCCATATTTTGACGGCTCCTTTCTTATTCTTTGACGATCGCGCCGAATTTACAGGTGGAGATGCAGACGCCGCATTTGATACACTTTTCGGGGTCGATCGTATGCGGAGCTTTGATCGTTCCTGTGATGGCGCCGACCGGACATTTTCTCGCGCAGGCGGTACAGCCCTTGCACATGTCGGGCAGGATCTTATATTTCATGAGGCTCTTGCACACGTGAGCGGGACATGTCTTGTCCACAACGTGCGCAACGTATTCGTCGCGGAAATACCGGAGCGTGGAGAGGACCGGGTTCGGCGCGGTCTGACCGAGCGCGCACAGCGATGCGGACTTGATATAATCGCTGAGCTCCTCGAGCTTGTCGATATCCTCAAGCGTTCCGGTGCCGGAGGTGATTTTCTCAAGCGTTTCGAGCAGTCTCATCGTGCCGATACGGCAGGGCGCGCATTTTCCGCAGGATTCATCGACCGTAAATTCGAGGAAGAATTTCGCGATATCGACCATGCAGGTGTCCTCGTCCATGATGATAAGACCGCCGGAGCCCATCATCGAGCCGATGGCGATGAGGTTGTCATAGTCGATCGGTGTATCGATGAGCGACGCGGGGATACAGCCGCCGGAAGGACCGCCGGTCTGCGCCGCCTTGAATTTCTTTCCGTTCGGAACGCCGCCGCCGATTTCCTCGACGACCTCGCGAAGCGTCGTGCCCATCGGGATTTCGACAAGACCGGTGTTCGTGATCTTGCCGCCGAGCGCGAATACCTTTGTGCCTTTGGACTTTTCCGTACCCATCGACGCGAACCATTCCGCGCCGTTGAGAATGATTTGGCAGATATTGGCGAGCGTTTCCACGTTGTTGATGATCGTGGGCTTGCCGAAAAGTCCCTTGACTGCCGGGAATGGAGGACGGGGACGCGGCTCGCCGCGATGTCCTTCGATGGAGGTCAAAAGGGCGGTTTCCTCGCCGCAGACGAACGCGCCGGCGCCGAGGCGAAGCGTGATTTTGAAGTTGAAACCGGTGCCGAAGATGTTCTCGCCGAGAAGTCCCTCTTCTTCCGCCTGCTTGATGGCGATTTGAAGTCTATGCACGGCGATCGGATATTCCGCGCGGACATAGATATAACCCTCGTCGGCGCCGATCGCGTAGCCGGCGATCGCCATAGCCTCGAGCACGGCGTGCGGATCTCCTTCAAGCACGGAGCGGTCCATGAAAGCGCCCGGGTCGCCCTCGTCGGCGTTGCAGACGACATATTTTTTGCCGGCAGGCTGTGCTTCGGCGAACATCCATTTTCTTCCCGTCGGGAAGCCGGCACCGCCGCGGCCGCGAAGTCCCGAATCGAGCACGGTTTTGATGACGTCCGCAGGCGTCATGGTGGTGAGCACCTTTGCGAGCGCCTGATAACCGTCGACCGCTATGTATTCCTTGATGCATTCGGGATCGATGACGCCGCAGTTGCGAAGCGCGACGCGCTTCTGCTTGGCGTAGAAGGGCGTTTGGTCGAGCGCGAGAATGTCGTCGCCCTTGACCGTTTCATGATAGAGCAGGTGGCGGACAGGTCTGCCGCCAACAAGATGCTCTTTTACGATTTCCGGCATGTCCTCCGGCTTTACCTTGCTGTAAAAGGTGCCCTCGGGGTAGACGATCATAATCGGACCGAGCGCGCAGAGTCCGAAACATCCGGTTGTGACGACCTTGATTTCGTCTGCGATGCCGGCAGTTTTCAGCTCCGCAAGGAGAGCATCCTTGACCGCCATGGAGTTTGAGGAAGTACATCCCGTACCGCCGCAGATCAGCACATCCTTGCGGATGCCGTCGCCGGCGTCGACAAAGTGTCCATGACCGTGGCGCATTTCCACCTTAGGCGCATATGCCGCTTTGATGGCGTTCAGTTGTTCTATTGTAATCATTGCTTTTTTTCCTTTCTATGTATTTGATCGGATCAAAGATATTTGGCGATGATGCCTTCGACATCGGCGGGGGTGATCCTGCCGTAGACGTCTCCGTTCACCGTCATGACCGGAGCGAGTCCGCATGCGCCGATACAGCGCGTCGCCTCATAGGAGAATCTGCCGTCCGGCGAAATGTCGCCGGCTCCGATTCCGGTGATCTCCATACATTTTTCATGCAGCTTGCCGGAGCCCTTTACATAACATGCCGTTCCAAGACATACCGAGATGGCGACCTTTCCTTTCGGATTGAGCGCGAACTGCGAATAAAAGGATACCGCGCCGTAAACCTCGGACAGGGAAAGTCCGAGTCCTTCGGCGATCTTTTTCTGCACCTCGATGGGGAGATATCCGTAGATATCCTGTGCGCCCTGAAGGACAGGCATGAGATTGCCTTCGACATTTTTGTATTCGGCGATCAAAGAGGCGAGCTTTTCCTCTTGCTCTCTTGTCCCGTCGAATACGACCGTCGTAAGTTTCTTTTTCATGGTATCTACTCCTTTTATGTATTTTTCTGCTACGCGCAGGGGATAACTTGGAAATCGGGGCGGCTTGCCCCGGGATATTCGTCAGGCGATATGAGAGCATCCGGATTTTGGCCGGGTGCTCTTATATCGCCTGCCCCCCTTCGGGGGCAGGTAATGGGAAGGATTACTTCTGTGCATCGAATGCGGCAAA
>URZF01000054.1 GCA_900552255.1 uncultured Eubacteriales bacterium
CGGTAAAATCGACGTCGTTATAAACCTTTGTCGGTCTTATCACCTTTGGGAGAAGCCTATGATAATACTGAAAAACGGACAACTCACCATCAAAATCAAGCCATACGGCGCGGAGCTTGCCGGCATTTCCGACAACAAAACCGGACGCGAATATCTTTGGCAGGGCGAACCGTCCATATGGAGCGGACAATCCCCCATTCTCTTTCCGATCGTCGGACGGCTTTGTTCGGACAGCTTCACCTACCGGGATAAAAAATACTATCTTCCCAAGCACGGCTTTGCGCGCAAAAGCCAGTTCGAGATCCTGATGGCCTCCGACGAAAGGGCGTCGTTCCGCCTTGAAGCAAGCGAGGAGACCCGCCGGGTATATCCGTTCGACTTCGCTCTGACGGTGGAATATGCGCTCAAAGACAAAACGCTGTCCGTCTCCAACGCGGTAAAAAATTTGGGGAACGACGAAATGTATTTTTCCCTCGGCGCCCATCCCGCCTTCAATATCGAAATCGGAGACTTTGTCAAGTTCTCGGATTATGAATCGTTCACGACGCTTCTCTTCAACGAATCCGGCCTCATGTCCGGAGAAAAAGCGCTCGCCAAGCGCCGTAAAAGCATTGAAATCACCGAGCATAGCTTCGATGGGGACGCGCTGTTTTTCCCGAATCTCGCCAGCACCTCGGCAAAGCTCGTCTCAAAAAGCGGACGCGAGCTTTTGAAGATGGATTTCGGCAAGGTTCCGTTCGTCGGACTTTGGGCAAAGCCCGGCGCGCCGTTCGTCTGCATCGAGCCGTGGTATGGCATCTGCGATTCTCCCGATGTCTCCGGCAAAATCGAAGAAAAGCCGTATATCAACCGTCTCGCAGCAGGCGAGGAATTTCGATTTGAATATTCGATCACCGTCTTATAAAACGAAAAAACAGCCGTTCTGCGGCTGCTTTTCATTTGAAATCAAATTTTTCATGGAGATTATTTTATGAATCAAATGATTATAGACGCTCTGAAAACCGCCGACGCCATCGGCTTTGAAAAAGCTGCACCGCTCGCGCGGGACGCGCTCATTTTCCGCGAGGAGGTGCGCGCCATGTGCCGTGCCGACCGTTGCCGCAGCTACGGCAGAACATGGTCGTGCCCACCCGGCTGCGGCACGCTTGACGAGATACGCGAAAAAGTCTCCGCCTACACGGGCGGGATCCTTGTCGAAACGATTGGAGAGATGGAAGACGAATTTGATTTTGAGTCCATAGAACGCGCCGCCGCCCTCCATAAAAAGCGTTTTGAAGCGCTCACTGCGGCCCTGCGCGGCGACGGACGCGATATTCTCCCCATGGGCGCCGGACGCTGCACCGTTTGCAGGAACTGCACCTATCCCGACGCGCCGTGCCGCTTCCCCGAACGCGCCGCGCCCTCGATGGAGGCGGCGGGACTGCTCGTTTCCGATGTCTGTGAAAAATGCGGCATCCCCTATTACAACGGCAAAAACACAACCACCTTTATCAGCTGTGTTCTCCTGCGGTGAAATATCGGTACGCGCACATTTTTTCCGCGCACTCCTTGCATTTGACGATGGGTTGTGATAGAATGATGGAAAATATTCGAGAGAAGGATTCTGCCATATGATTATCAGAAGAGCGACCGCAGCGGATATCGAAGGGATCGACCGCCTGCTGCGTCAGGTCCTTGACGTTCATCACCGCGGACGGCCGGACCTGTTTCGGGCGGACGCAAAAAAATACACGGACGAGGAGCTCTGCGCCATCCTCGCCGACGATGAAAAGCCCGTTTTCACAGCGGTGGACGACGCCGGCTTTGTGCTCGGATATGCGTTCTGCGTCATGATCCGGCGCATGAACGACAACATTCTGACCGATATCAAGACGCTGTATATCGACGACCTGTGCGTGGACGAGACGGCGCGCGGACAGCACATCGGAAAGCGTCTTTATGAGCACGTCCTCGCCTTTGCAAAGGACGCCGGCTGCTACAACGTCACGCTGAACGTGTGGACGTGCAACAAGGACGCCATGAAATTTTATGAGAAATGCGGTCTTACGCCGCAAAAGATCGGACTCGAAAAAATTCTTTCACCGACGTGAAACGGAGGCTTTACCGAACATGAAAATGACCGATTATGCGAAAGCGGAAGCGGAGCGCGTCATAAAAAGACTGCCGGTCGCGGCGCCCGGCGACGTGCGGTTCGCGTTCGCTCCCGACCTGCATTATAAACCCAATGAGGAGATGGAGGCCGCCGTCACCAATCTTGTCGGCGCGGTAAATGAGATAACCCGTGCGCAGGCGCTCGAATTTCTCTGCCTCGGCGGAGACAACGTGGGAAATTATCCGCCGTCGAAGGACGAGCACGTCGTCATGATGCGCGATCTTGCGGCACGGTTTTCGCTCTGCGAGATCCCGTGGCTCTGTCTGAAAGGCAATCATGACGACAACTCCATCCACGGCGCCGTGAACGGCACGCATATCTGCCGTCCCGAAACGGTCGTTCCCGACAGCGTGCAATATGAAATCCTTTCCTCCCATGCCGAGAGCTATCCGAATTATCATCCCGCCGGAAAAAATCTTCTCTACGGCTACTTAGACGCCCCGGATACCCGTTTTATCCTGCTCAACAGCAGCGACGTTCCCTCTATCATAGAAGAGGACGGAACGATGAGGTACAACGCTCAATGGGACAACGCCTACGGCGGCGCACAGCTTTCATGGCTCGCAGGCACCGCGCTTCATAACGCGCCGGAGCATGTGATCTTTCTGGAACATGTCCCGTTCGACGGCATCCGGCATAATGAAAGCGTCCGCATCGGCGAGGATGCGCTCGACCGCATCACAAAAGCCTTTGTCCGCGGAGAAGCGCTTCATATTTCCTCGGAAAATCCCGATTTTCCCTATGACATCCGCGCCGATTTTTCCGGCGCCGTCCACCGCGTTCCCGCAAGAATCGCCGGACACTGCCACTACGACGCCGTGACCTATGACAAGGCGGGCTTTCTCAGCATTACGACCATGCCCGCCGGACGGAAAATCTCCGGCGTCTATCCCGACGACGCGGGCATTCTTTACGAACGCGAGCCGTATTCCGCCAAGGAAACCGCGATGGATATCTTCACGTTCAGTCCGTCGCGGAAAATGATCTTCGCCACCCGCTACGGCTCCGGCGTCGACCGGAAATTCCCGCTTTTATGAACAGAGCTTGACATACCGCGCCTTTTCTGCTATACTGTGAAAAAATCGATATCACGCTTCCTTTGCCACCGGGTAAAGGAAAGAGAGTGTCCGCCGCGTTCCGTTAGGTCATAGAAGGAACCGGGCGGACATTTTTTCGGAGAAAATATGAACGCATCCCAAAAATTTGCCAAATATGTGACCTCCAGCGTCCTCGGCATGCTCGGACTTTCCTGCTATATTCTCGCGGACACCTATTTCGTCTCCGCCGGCGTCGGCGGTCTGGGGCTCGCCGCCCTGAATATCGCCATTCCCATATTCAGCCTTATCAGCGGAACGGGACTCATGGCCGGCATCGGCGCCGCCAGCCGCTTTACCGCGCTCCGTGCCGCCAAGGATAAGAACGCCGAAAATATCTTTACCAATATTTGTGCGTTCGGCATGGCGGCAGGCGTCCTCATCACACTGTTCGGGTTTGCCTTTTCGGAGGAAATCTGCCTCCTGCTCGGCGCGGATGCGGAAATCCTCGCCTATACCGACGAATATCTGAAAACCCTGATGTGTACCTCCTTACTTTTCATCATGAACAACATTCTCACCGCCTTCGTCCGCAACGACGGGAATCCGCGGCTCTCCATGGCGGCGATGCTCCTCGGCAGCTTTGCCAATATCTTTCTCGACTATCTCTTCATCTTCCCGCTGGGGCTCGGCATGTTCGGCGCGGCGGCTGCCACCGCCTCGGCGCCGCTTGTCAGCATGCTGATCCTTTCCCTGCATTTCCTCAAAAAATCGAACACCTTCCGGCTTATAAAATGCCGGATCTCTCCGCGCGCCATCGCCGCCTGCCTTTCCATGGGGACGTTCTCTCTCATCACGGAGCTTTCCTCCGGTGTCGTCATGGTCTTTTTCAACCGCTCCGTATTCTCGCTTGCAGGCAATACCGGCGTCGCAGCTTATGGAATCATCGCCAACATCGCGCTTGTCGCCGTCTCGATTTTCACGGGCATTTCTCAGGGAATCCAGCCTCTTGTAAGCGTTTCCGCCGCCGAAAAAAACAAGCCGGAGCTGTCGAAAATCCTGCGGCTTTCCTGCGCGCTTTCCCTTGCCGTCGCCGGCCTGCTTTTTGCCGCGGCTTTTCTCTTCCGCGAGCCGATGGTCGCGCTCTTCAACAAGGAAAGCGATGCCGAAATGGCCGCGCTCGCTTGCCGGGGACTCGTGCTCTATTTCACGGGATTTTTTGCCGCCGGCCTCAACATCATCGCGGCCGCCTTCTACGCGGCCTGCACCAAAACCAAAGAGAGCTTTCTCATCTCCATGATGCGCGGCGTGATCCTCATCCTCCCCGCAGTCCTCATTCTCCCACGCGCCGCCGGAACCGACGGGATTTGGCTCTCGTTCGGCACGGCGGAAGCTCTCACGCTTGTCTTTTCCGCCGTCACCATCGTCCGCTATTTCAGAAAATTTGCAAAATCGGCAAAAAGTTCTTGACATATACAAAATTATAGAATAGAATAAAGTGTAAATATAAAATCCTGAAAGGCGTTGACGAAGAGAGTAGCGCTTCCAAGCGGTCAAAGCGAGCCGGAGACGGTGAAAGTCCGGCATCATTGCGGGAAGCGGCGAAAATCACTTCCGAGCCTCGGCGGCGAACGGAATTTTTCCCATTAGCCTCCGACGGCGGCTCCCCGGCACGGAGCGGCATATGTCTGTATGTTTGATAGGTGGTAAAGCGGAGCGGAAATCTTCGTCCTACGAATACGGACGAAGATTTTTTATTTTGGAAATTCAGCATGAGGAGGCCATTTCATGTACGAAAAAGTATCGGCAAATCTGAATTTTGTCGAAAGAGAAAAGAAAATCGAAGCCTTTTGGCGGGAAAACAAAATCTTTGAAAAAAGCATAGAGGACAGGCGGGACTGCAAAAACTATACGTTCTACGACGGTCCGCCGACCGCCAACGGCAAGCCGCATATCGGACATGTCCTCACCCGCGTCATCAAGGACATGATCCCCCGCTACCGCACGATGAAGGGCTATAAGGTCGACCGAAAGGCCGGCTGGGATACCCACGGACTGCCGGTCGAGCTGGAAGTCGAAAAAAAGCTCGGGCTCGACGGCAAGGAGCAGATCGAGCAATACGGAATCGCCCCTTTCATCGCGGAATGCAAGGAGAGCGTTTGGAAATACAAGGGCATGTGGGAAAAATTCTCCGGCACCGTCGGCTTTTGGGCGGATATGGAGCATCCTTATGTGACCTATGAAAACGATTATATCGAATCCGAATGGTGGGCGCTCAAACAGATCTACGACAAGGGACTGCTCTACAAGGGCTTCCAAATCGTTCCCTACTGCCCGCGCTGCGGTACGCCGCTCGCCACGCACGAGGTCGCGCAGGGCTATAAGACCGTCAAGGAGCGCTCCGCCGTCGTCCGCTTCAAGGCAAAGGGCGAGGACGCTTACTTTCTCGCATGGACGACCACGCCGTGGACGCTGCCCTCCAACGTCGCGCTCACCGTCAATCCCGACGAGGTTTACTGCAAGGTAAAGGCCGCGGACGGCTATACGTATTATATGGCGAAAGCGCTGCTCGACACCGTGCTCGGAAGGCTCGCAAAGGATGGCGCGCCCGCCTACGAGATTCTGGAATCGATGACGGGCAAGGAGCTTGAATACCGCGAATACGAGCCGCTCTTCGCCTGCACCGGCGAATTTGTCGCGAAAACCGGCAAAAAAGCGCATTTTCTCACCTGCGCGAACTATGTTACGATGACCGACGGCACCGGCATCGTCCACACGGCGCCCGCTTTCGGTGCGGACGACTTAAAGACCGGACGCCGGTACGACCTGCCGTTCGTCCAGTTCGTGGACGGAAAAGGCGATATGACGGAAAACACGCCTTATGCCGGAAAATTCGTCAAGGAGGCAGACCCGCTGATCCTGCATGATCTCAAAGAGGAGGGACTTCTCTTCGACGCGCCGAACTTCGAACATGAATATCCGTTCTGCTGGCGCTGCGACACGCCGCTCATCTATTACGCGCGCGATTCGTGGTTCATCGAAATGACCAAGGTGCGCGAGAATCTCATCCAAAACAACAACACGATCAACTGGATTCCGGAATCCATCGGCAAAGGACGCTTCGGCGACTGGCTTGAGAACGTGCAGGACTGGGGCATCTCCCGCAACCGCTACTGGGGCACGCCGCTCAACATTTGGGAATGCGAATGCGGACACCGCCATGCCGTCGGCTCCATCGCCGAGCTGCGCGAGATGTCGGACAGCTGCCCCGAGGATATCGAGCTGCACCGTCCCTTCATCGACGCCGTCACCATCAAATGCCCGCACTGCGGCGGCGAAATGCACCGCGTGAAGGAGGTCATCGACTGCTGGTTCGATTCCGGCTCCATGCCGTTTGCCCAGTGGCACTATCCGTTTGAAAACCAAGAGGTCTTTGAGGAGCATTTCCCGGCGGATTTCATTTCCGAGGCGGTCGATCAGACGCGCGGCTGGTTCTATTCCCTGCTCGCCATCTCGACGCTTATTTTCGATAAGGCTCCGTATAAAAACGTCATCGTGCTGGGGCTCGTTCAGGATGAAAACGGCCAGAAAATGTCCAAATCCAAGGGCAATGCCGTCGATCCGTTCGACGCGCTGGAAACCTACGGCGCGGACGCCATCCGCTGGTATTTCTACTCCAACAGCGCGCCGTGGCTCCCGAACCGCTTCCACGGAGGCGCGGTCGTCGAAGGACAGCGCAAATTCATGGGTACGCTTTGGAACACGTATGCGTTCTTCGTGCTCTACGCCAATATCGACGGCTTCGACGCGACCAAGTATACGCTGGATTATGACAAGCTATCCGTCATGGATAAATGGCTCCTGTCGAGACTGAATACCGTCGTCGCAGCGGTCGATAAAAATCTTGAAAGCTATGAGATCCTGCAATCCACCAAGCTTTTGCAGGACTTCGTGGACGATCTTTCCAACTGGTACGTCCGCCGCTCCCGTGAACGCTTCTGGGTATCCGGCATGCCGCAGGACAAGATAAACGCCTATATGACGCTCTATACGACGCTCGTCACATTCTGCAAGCTCGCAGCGCCGATGATCCCGTTCATGACGGAGGACATCTACCGCAATCTCGTTTGCAGCATCGACAAGGACGCGCCGGAATCCGTCCATCTCTGCGATTATCCGACTGTCAATGAGGCGATGATCGACCGAGAGCTGGAAGCGCGCATGGGCGAGGTTCTCGACGTCGTCGTGCTCGGACGCGCATGCCGCAATGCCGCAAACATCAAAAACCGTCAGCCGATCGCCGCGATGTATGTCAAGGCGGAGCTTCCTCTGCCGGACTATTTCACCGAAATCATCGCAGATGAGCTGAATGTCAAGGAGGTCCGCTATACGGACGATGTGAGCGCGTTCACCTCCTACTCGTTCAAGCCGCAGATGCGCACCGTCGGACCGAAATACGGCAAGCAC
The DNA here is from genome assembly GCA_900552255.1 of uncultured Eubacteriales bacterium. GTDB lineage: Bacteria > Bacillota > Clostridia > Oscillospirales > CAG-272 > QALR01. The sequence goes on from URZF01000054.1 coordinate 7,654, forward strand.
CTCGGCAAAATCCGCGAGCTTCTGCCGAAGCTCGACGGCAACGCCGCGATGGCGGAGCTGAACGCGGCCGGCGTGATTCGTCTCGACCTCGGCGATATCACGGCGGAGCTGTCCCGCGACGATCTGCTCATCGATTCCGCGCAGATGCCCGGCTTTGAAGCCCTTTCCGACAAGGGCATCACCGTCGTGCTCGACACCAATCTCACGCCGGAGCTCATCGAGGAAGGCAATGTCCGCGAGATCATCTCGAAGATTCAGACGATGCGTAAAGACGCGGGCTTCGAGGTGCTCGATCATATCCGCGTTTTCGCCGCCGGGAACGACGCGCTGCGCGCCGTCATGGAGCGCAACGCGGACGACATCAAGGGCAAAACGCTGTGCGATGCTTTTCTCTTCGACAAGACCTGTGCCTCCTCCAAGGAATGGAGCATCGGCGACGAAAAGCTGACGCTCGGCGTGGAAAAGATATAAAATATGGACAATCAACCAAAGCCCGAGGCAAAAGCCTCGGGCTTTGGTTTTAGGAGAAATCCACATGGCACATATGGAGGTTAGATATGAGCCTTGGAGGATTACCGCTGGGTCGAACGCTTCCAGTTGTGTATGTTTTCACTTGGAAGGCGTCTTGATGAAGGGCTTTGCATCGGAAACGTTTCCGTCGGAAAGCCGTCTGCCGGATGTATTTTCTTCCCCGGCTTTGTCGGCCGCGCCGTCGGTAACACAAGACATGGCCTATCGGCAATCCCTAATGAAGTACGCAGAGAAATACGGCGTCAGCCGCGCCAGCCGGAAG
>URZF01000055.1 GCA_900552255.1 uncultured Eubacteriales bacterium
AAATTTTTCGGCCCTTTTAGAGGGAAATATGCAGAAGGGGCGGCGATATATGCAGCTTGAAATGAGAAAAGTAAGGCTTGACAGCGCGGATGTGAAACGCATCTATTTTGACGCATTTCCGAAAAGGGAGCGGATGCCTTTTCCGATGATGGTGGCGATGTCGAAGCTTTGGCATACGCAGTTTTGGGGCTTTTACGATTGGGATACCCTGTGCGGATTTATTTATCTGGCGAGGAGCCGGAAAATCGTGTTTATTATGTTTTTGGCGGTATGTGAAAGCTTTCGGCAGAAAGGATACGGCAGTGCCATTCTGCGGGAAATAAAGAGCAAATATCCCGATAAAAAGATCATCGTTTCCATCGAGCCTTGTGATGGCGGCGCGTCTGATCTCACGGTCAGAGAAAGGCGCAAAGCATTTTATCGGAAAAACGGATATCGGGAAACCGGATACCGGATGAAGCTCGGCGGTGTGGAGCAGGAAATTCTTATCGCGGGCGGTGATTTTGCAAGGAAAGAATTCCGTGCCTTTTTTGTGCTTTACAGCAATGGCACGATGTGGCCGAAGATTTGGGAGAAGAGGGGAAGATGAGACTTGCATACTTCTGACTCGGTGGAAAGAAAGTGAACGCTTATTTTGGAAACGGTCATAAATTATTTGGATATTCCGCATAAGGAAAGAGCGCATGTCTTGACGGCACTTTTTTCTATCGGTTTTTGTCCTGCCGGCGGAAAGCGAAAAACGCTGCAAAGGGAAATGGAAAAATCCGTGAGGGATAAGCTGCCTCAATATATTTTTTTGTTCCGGGACGGAAAGCTGATCGGCTATTCGTTTTTGATCGGGGAGAAAGAGCATATTAGCGAGGTGTTTCCTTGGTGGGCGGTTGATAATGCAGATGAGCTGCCGGCTGCTTCGGCAGCCCGTTTATTGGAGTATGCCATCCGGCTTTGTGCAAAGTGCGGCTGCCTCATATTGGCAGACAGGCTGAAAACGAATTTAGAAGCACGGAAAAACGGCATGAAAGGCGGAAAGTGAGTGTTTTCTGCTTTTTGGTTTGCCAAATGCCGGAAAAGGGTAAGGAACATGGAATATGAAAGAACTGTTTGAGAAAGAAAAAATAGAATATTTCGGCGTGATTCCGTTTTCCGTCTGCAGCTGCCGCCGGCCGGATATCATCGAACGGCGCGGCGTGCCTGCGGAGAGGATCAAAACGGCGGTTATGCTTCTCATTCCTTATTTTGTGGACGACGGGGCGGGGAACGTTTCCTTTTACGCGCGTTCCTGCGATTATCACGAATATTGCGAGGGACTTTTCGCGCGTTTGATTCCGGTCTTGGAGGCTCGCTTCGGCGAGCGATTTCTCGGCTTTGCGGACAAGTCCCCGATTCAGGAGAATGTCGCCGCGTCCATGGCGGGGCTCGGCGTGCTCGGCGATAATTTCATGCTGATCAATGAAAAGTACGGCTCCTTTGTGTTCGTCGCGGAGATCCTCTCCACGGCGGAGCCGGAGACGCTGGGCTTTGCCGGAGGAACGCCCGCGCCCTCGTACTGCCCGCACTGCGGCGCATGCCGGCGCGCCTGTCCGATGACATCGGAGGGGATGGAGTGTCTTTCCGCGGTGACGCAGAAAAAGGGCGCGCTTTCCGCGGAAGAGCAGGCCTATCTCAAAAAATACGGCTATGCGTGGGGCTGCGACATCTGCCAGCTCGCATGTCCGCTGACAAAGGCGGCGATGGCCGCCGGTGCGCGGACGCCGATTGCGTTTTTCCATGAGGACAGGATTTCCGTTCTTACGGAGGAGCGGCTTTCTCGGATGGATGAGACGGAATTTCGCCGCCGTGCGTTTTCGTGGCGCGGCAGGGAGCCGCTTTTGCGCAACTTGAAGCTGCTGGAAAAGTAGCGTCGTATAATTTTCGCCTTTCCAAACCAAATTAAACGGGGAAAGGGCGTGAAATTTTGACGGAGAAGGAAATGGCTGAAAAGCTCCGGCGGCTTCGGTCGGAAAACCGGAAGCTTCGGCGTGAGAACGAATATCTGCGTCACCGGGCGGAGCAGCTCGGCGACCGCACTGCGGCGCATGGAAACGAGGATGCGGTCATGCGGGACGCTGTGCGCAATCTCTCGGTGTCCCGTTCGAGAACCTATTTCGGATATCTCATGCTGTCGCTGAAATCGAGCCGCACCTTCCGGGTTTACGATAAGACCTCTTTTGCCGTGCGCAATCTCTTTTTTGCGTCCAAGCTGTGGCGCATCATCACGGGCGTCGCCACGTTTCTCGGCATCGGCGCTCAGGTGATTCTGACGCTCGGTATCCTTGCGGTACTGCTGCCGGCTGCGGCTGTTTTTTCCGCGGTGGCGGCGTTCGCCGGCTTCTTTTTGCACCGGAAGTGGAACCGCGCCTTTGAAAAAATTTTTGCCGGACGGCGGCTCTATGTGCTGTTCGCACCAAAAAAGAAGCGCGGGAGCGGATATTTTGCGGCCATGGCGGAGGATTTTTCAAAGGACGGCGTCGTGATCATCGTTTCACGCTCGCTCGCTTACTGCGGCTTTTCCGGCGCGCGTGCCGCGGGACGGAATATGTATCTTGTTCATACCAGCTATTATTTTTCACTGGCGAAGCGGTTCGGCCTTGCGGAACCGGCGCGCGTGGTCAAAATTACTTGAAAGGAGGTGCCGTCGGTGGTCGGATTTGTCTATGGCAAAAGCGGTTCGGGTAAAAGCGATTGGATTTTTTCCCGAATGGAAGAGACGGCGGAGCGCGGACATGTGTATCTGCTTGTCCCCGACAGGGAAGCGGTTGCGGCGGAAAGCCGGGCGGCGGAGCTTTCCGGCGCGGGAAACATTGACGTTATCACCTTCGGGCGCCTCTGCAACTATGTTTTCCGCAGATACGGCGGCTTGTGTGCGGATTATATCGGCTCCGGTGCGAAAAAGCTCGTCATGCGGAACGTCCTGCGCGCGCTCTCGCCTGCACTCAAAGAATATGGCGAGGCGTCCGGCTTCGGCATGATCGAGAAGCTGACGGCGGCGCGTTCCGCGCTCTATCAGGACAAGATCTCGCCGGCGGAGCTCGACCGCGCTTCCGGTTTTTTTGACGAACACTTGCCGATCCGGACAAAGACCTCCGATCTCGCCGTGATCTTCGCGGCTTTCGACGCTGAGATCGCCGCGAAATGGGAGGATCCCGACGGGATTCTTTCCAAGGCCGCGGCGCTTTTGAGAGGAGGCGGCTTTTTTGCCGGCAGCACCGTTTTTATCGATTCCTTTACCTCGTTTTCGGCGCAGCAGTACGACGTTCTTGAAAATATGATGTCCGGCGCAGACGACGTATACATAACGCTTTCCTATCTTCCCGACGACGCGGACGGCGCTTCTTCCGGAATCCTTTTTGAGACAGATCGCCGTCTGCGCCGCACAGCGCAGCGCACGGGCGTGCCTGTCCGCGAGATTTTTCTCAGAAGCGCCAAGCGATACCGCAGCGCGGAGCTTGCCTTTCTTTCCGAAAATATCGCGGGAACGGGACATGCGCGCGCCGTTTGGCGGGACGTGCCGGAGCATATCCGGCTTGTTCGCGCGGCGAATGCGTTTGCGGAGTCGGAGGCGGCGGCGCTCGATATCTGCCGGCTCATACGCGGCGGCGCAAGGTATCGGGAGATTTCCGTCATCGTCCGCGATACCGCGCAGGCGGAGGGCGTCGTGGACGCCGTTTTCCGGAAATACGGGATTCCGTGTTTTCTTTCCTCGCGAAAGGAGATTTCCGAAAAGCCGCTCGTCAAGCTGATTTTTTCCGCTTTCGCGATATTGGAGAGGGGCTTTCGCGGCGAGGACGTCATCGCCTATATCAAAACGGGGCTTACCGGCGTCACGCCGGACGAAGTGAGCCTATTTGAAAATTACATACAGAAGTGGAATATCCGCGGCAGGATGTTTACGGGCGACGACCCGTGGAATATGAATCCGCGCGGATACGGCGCGCCGCTTTCCGCGTCGGATGAGGCGGAGCTTGCCATGCTTGCGGATATCCGCGGGCGGGTGATTTCGCCGCTGAAAGCGTTCGCGGCCGCACAGCGCGCCGTTCATACCGTGCGGGAGCGCGCGGCGCTGCTTTTCGATTTTCTTTCGGGGCTCGGTGTTCCGGAGGCGCTGTCGGCGCGGGCGGAGGCGGAAAAGGAGCGCGGCGACATGGCCGCGGCGTCCGAGACCGTTCAGCTTTGGAACGTGTTCTGCGGAGCGCTCGACCAGCTTGTCGTGACCTCGGGTGAGACGGCGGCGCAGACCGCAGAGCTTTCTCAAATGCTTTCGGTCATTCTTTCGGAGACGGATATCGGAAAGATCCCGACCTCGGTGGACGAGGTCACGGTCTCGTCGGCGTCCGAAACGGTGCCGGGCAGACCGAAATATGTCTATCTGCTCGGTGCAAACGAGGGCGTTTTCCCGCAGCGGGTAGGGGAGGACGGACTGTTCTCCGAATACGAAAAGGCACAGCTGAAGGAGCGGGGCGTGGAGCTCACCGACCGGACGCAGCGGCGGGTTTCGGAGGAGCTTTTCTATTTTTACCGCGCCGCCGCCCTGCCTTCGGAGCGGCTTTACATCAGTTATTCCCACTATGGGCTTTCCGGCTCGGAGCAGCGGGAATCCGGCGGTGTAAAGCGGATATGCGCGCTGTTTCCGGCGCTTGCGGCCGTCGATTTTGAACTGTCCCCAAAAAGCGATTTGATTGAAAGCAGGGCTGCGTCCTTTGAGCATGCGCTCTCCTTTCCCGAAAAGCTCGGGCGCGCGCTGCGTGAATACTATGAGGCGGACCCCGTCTATGCGGAAAAGCTGAAATATGCGAAAACGCCGCTTTCCGCCGCGAACTGCCGGCTTTCTCCCGAAAGCGCGGAGGAGCTCTTCGGCGGCAGGCTTTCGACGAGCTACACAAGGCTCGAAAAGTACATCAAATGCAATTTTTCCTATTTCTGCGAATATGAGTTAAAGCTGCGGGACAACCTGCCGGCGAGCTTCGGCGCCGTCGATATCGGGAGCTTTATGCACGGGATCCTTGAAAAGACAGTGGAATGGATCGCCGCAGACGGAGAGGGCGAGCTTTCGCAGGAAATCCGGAAGATCGCCGAAGCTTATATTATGTCGGTCTTTCATAAGGAACCGTCCGCGCTGCCTGAAAGGTTCCGCCATCTGTTCGGTTATCTGTGCCGGAGCGCGGAGCTGTTCGCCGGGCGGCTGAAGGCGGAATTTGAGACGTCCGCGTTCCGTCCATGCGACTTTGAGCTGACCGTCGGTCAAGGCGGGGAGTCCGTTCTGCCGATGAAGCTTGAGGGGGACGGCGTTTCGGTCGAGCTTCGCGGCAAGATCGACCGGGTGGACGCCTATGAGGACGGCGAGGGCAGGCTTTATCTGCGCGTCGTCGATTATAAGACGGGGGAAAAGACGTTCGATATCCGAAACGTGAGGCTCGGACTCGACATGCAGATGCTTCTGTATCTGTTCTCCCTGTGGGAGAACGGCGCACGGCGTTACGGACGCGAGGTCCTGCCCGCCGGCGTCCTTTATTCCGGCGTGAAGCCGCCGCAGGTCGACCTGAAGATCGGCGGCGATGTCGGAGGGGAGAACGTGGAAATCCGCACGAGCGGTCTTTTTCTCAAAAACGAGGAGATCCTGCGCGCGATGGAGCCCGCGCTTGAGGGCGTATTCATTCCCGTGAAGGCGGGCGATCTCGCGAAAGAAAAATCCTCTCTCATCGGCCTTGACGCGTTCACGGAGTTAAAGCGGGAGGTCACGCAGACGGTGCTCCGTTATGCCGATGAGCTGCGGCGCGGCGCCGCCTGCGCAAGGCCGCTTGTCGTGAACGGGAAAAGTCCGTGCGAATACTGCAAAATGCGTCCCGTCTGCCGGACAGGCAGCAAATAATACAGACGGATAAAATATTTTATACATCAATATAATGGAGGGATTCCCTTGAAAATACCGGAAAGAATCTTGAAAAAGGTGGAAAAGCCCGCGCGGTACACGGGCGGAGAATGGGGGCAGATCGTCAAGGATAAAAATGCGGTGGACGTCCGGTTCGCGTTCTGCTTTCCCGATACCTATGAGATCGGCATGTCCAATCTCGGCGTGAGGATTTTATACGACGTTCTGAACGCGAGAGCGGATACATGGTGCGAGCGCGCGTATGCGCCGTGGGTGGATATGGAGGCCTGCATGCGCGAGGAGCACATTCCGCTTTGGGCGCATGAAAGCGGCGACCCGGTTTCGGAATTCGATATCGTCGGCTTTTCGCTCCAATATGAGCTTTGCTATACAAATGTATTAAATATGCTGGAGCTTGCCGGAATCCCGCTTTTGGCCGCGGAACGGGGAGACGATGCGCCGGTCGTCGTGGGCGGCGGTCCCTGCACCTATAACGCGGAGCCGATCGCCGATTACTTCGATTTATTTATGATCGGAGAGGGCGAGGAGGTCATCTGCGAGCTGGTTTCCCTTTATAAGGAGCACAAAAAGCAGGGCTTCCGGAAGGCGGCGTTTCTGCATGAGGCGGCAAAAATCGAGGGAATTTATGTACCGTCTCTTTATGAGGTCTCCTATCACGGGGACGGCACGATCTCTTCCGTTTCGCCGAAGTATGACGACATTCCTGTGACCATCAGAAAACGGATTGTAAAGGATATGGACAAGGCTCCGTATCCGAAAACGCTGGTCATGCCGTTCATTCAGACAGTGCAGGATAAAATCACGCTGGAGGTCTACCGAGGGTGCATCCGCGGCTGCCGCTTCTGTCAGGCGGGCATGGTATGGCGTCCGGTGCGGGAAAAATCGCCCAAGGTGCTGTGCGAAGCGGCGATGACGCTTGCCGACGCGACCGGCTATGACGAGCTGACGCTGTCGTCGCTCAGCATCAGCGACTATTCTTGTATCGAAACGCTCACGGACGAGCTGCTCGCATGGACGGATGAACGCAAGATTTCTCTCTCTCTGCCGTCCCTGCGCGTGGACAGCTTCACCAAGGAGCTGATGGATAAAATCTCCACCGTGCGCACCGGCTCGCTCACCTTCGCGCCGGAGGCGGGGACCCAGCGGCTGCGCGACGTCATCAACAAAAATGTGAAAAAAGAAGACCTGCTGCGCGCCTGCCGCGTGGCGTTCGAGGGCGGAAAATCGCAGGTCAAGCTGTACTTTATGCAGGGACTTCCGACGGAGACGAATGAGGATCTCGACGGCATCGCCGGGCTTGCCGAAAGCGTGATCGACGAGTATTATCGCACGCCTGGCCGGCCGAAAAAGGCGCCCGGCGTGACGATATCCGCCGCCTGCTTCATCCCGAAGCCGTTCACGCCGTTCCAATGGGAGCCGCAGTGCGATATGGAGACGCTCGCGGAAAAGCAGAGGTATCTTACGGGCAAAATCACAGACCGGAAGATCAAATACAATTATCATGACGCCCGCGTCAGCCGCATCGAGGCGGTATTCGCAAGGGGAGACCGGAAGCTGAATGCAGCGCTCGCCGAAGCGCACCGTATGGGGATGCGGTTTGACAGCTGGGACGAGCATTTCGATTATGAGAAATGGCTTGAGGTTTTTGCCTCCGTGGGAATCGATCCTGCCTTTTACGCGAATCGGGAATTTGGGGAGGACGAGATTCTGCCGTGGGACAACATCGACATCGGCGTTGACAAAAAATTTCTGCTGCGCGAACGGCACCGCGCCCACAAAGCGATTCCGACAAAAAACTGCCGCGAGACCTGCAACGGCTGCGGCGCCGACAAACTGGGAGGTGAACGCTCATGCTGTCCGAGCCTAAGAAAATAAGGGTGAGATTCTCCAAGACGGGGAGCCTTAAATTTATCTCGCATCTCGATCTCAACCGCACGGTGAAATCCGCGTTTATTCGCTCGAAGCTGCCGATTTGGTATACGCAGGGCTTCAACCCGCATCCGAAAACCGTGTTTTCTCTGCCGCTGTCGGTCGGAACGGCGAGCCTTTGCGAGTTCATGGATTTCAAGGTGACGCAGGAGCTTGCGGGAGAGACGATCTGCGAGCGGCTGAACGCTTCGTTCCCCGCAGGGCTGCGCGCGCTTGCGGCGTATGAGCCGAAAACGAAATTTTCGGAAATCGGCTGGGCGGATTATGAGATCCGTATTTTCAGACCGAGCGGCGCCGCGACGACGGACGCGGTGAGAGCTGCGCTGTCCGGCGAAATCATGATCGAAAAAACGACGAAGCTCGGAACGCGCACCGTGGACGTCGCGCCGCATACAAAGCTTTTGTCCGTATGCGCGGAGCCGGACGCGGTCGTGCTTTCCGTCAGGCTTTCCTGCGGGGAACAGACCTTTGTGAATCCGAAATACGTCGTCGATTTTTTAGCGGAGAAAACCAGTGTTCCCGCGGAGCGCGACGATGTTTCCGTCTGCCG
>URZF01000056.1 GCA_900552255.1 uncultured Eubacteriales bacterium
GATGATGTTGCCATATTCCGAAAGCGAAAGCTGCATCGATACCGGAAGCGAGAAGAAATATCGGCGACTGCTGCTGCTGTGATATACCAGCTCATTCAGATCCTTGTAAAGCATATGATCACCTCCGATGTTATCGTCGGGCAATCAGTGGAAAAATATACGGAAGCAGGCGAAAAATCCGTGTTTTTTATGGATTTTGCTCAGAATAAATTGTCGAAAATACACAAGAAAATCGGAAAATTACAATTGGTTTTGGGATTTATGGCGAAGATGCAAAAATTCCGGATTCCTATTGACAAAATCCCATTCACATGGTATGATTATCCGTGGTTAGTTGGTGCTAACTGCAAAAGGGGGTACGGACATTGTCCGTTTATATTATGACCGGAGGTTAGGGAAAACTAACTTTTGCGGAGTTTTGTATGCCGGAAAAGGGGGATGGATTCGCGTATGCAGGATTCTTTTGAAAAAGATCTGATCGAACACTGTGCGCCCACGCTGGCGTCCCTGAAAACGGCGAATCTGTTTTGTCATACGTTTCCCTCCGAAGCGGAAATGCGGGAGACCGTCGGCTTTTGGAGCGAATGCCTGAATCGCAAGGGATTGACTTTGGTTTTGCTTAGAGTTCGGTGCCTGACGGCGCTCGTTTATGTCTGCCGGATGGAGAATTTGAGATTTGACCTGTCCCGCGACGGTGTCGGACGCTTCCTTTCCGCGTATGGCTATAACAGCGCGGAGCCGTCCTTTGCGCTCGAACGGCTGAAGGAACGGATCGGATCGGAAGCGGACTTCGGTTTTCCTCATGAAATCGGGCTCTTTTTGGGATATCCGCTCGCAGATGTCGCCGGATTCATCGAAAACGAGGGCAGAAATTTCAAATTTGCCGGTCTGTGGAAGGTATACTGCAACGAATGCGAGACGCTCCGGCTGTTTGCGAAATTTGAAAAGTGCAAAAATGTTTATCGGCGCCTATGGCGCGAGGGAAGAAGTGTTTTGCAGCTCACCGTGGCTGTTTAACATAAATTTTATAAGAAAAGAGGAACAAAAGAGATGAATAAAATTGCCGTGGTATATTGGAGCGGAACGGGCAACACCGAGCTTATGGCGGCGAAGGTCGCGGAAGGCGCCCGCGGCGCCGGTGCGAATGCCGAGCTGATCAAGGCTTCGGATTTTGACGGAGCGAAGCTGGACGAATACGATGCGGTCGCGTTCGGCTGCCCCTCGATGGGCGTCGAGCAGCTCGAGGAATCCGAATTTGAGCCGATGTTTCTTTCCTGCGAGGCGAAGCTGAAGGACAAAAAAATCGCGCTGTTCGGCTCCTATGGCTGGGGAGACGGCGAATGGATGAGAAATTGGGAGGAGACCTGTGTTCGGGACGGCGCGGTTTTCGCTCATGAGAGCGTGATCTGCAACGATGCGCCGGACGCGGATGCGGAAGCGGCGTGCGTCGCTCTCGGCGCATCGCTTGCCTGACGAAAAGACGAGCTTGGGGATACGGATGCTCGGCGTTTTCTGAAAATGCGGAGAGGAGGCTGGACTTGTGGAATCGGTTTTGTGGGCGGCAGGAGGCACCGGATTTACCTTTTTCATGACGGCGCTTGGCGCTTCTATGGTGTTCTTGTTCCGGAAATCGATGAAGCTGTCTGTTCAGCGCATTTTCCTCGGCTTTGCCGCCGGCGTCATGATCGCGGCCTCCGTTTGGAGTCTTTTGATTCCGGCGATCGAAGAGACGGAGGCGGCGGGGGGAGTCGGCTGGATCCCTGCGGCGGGAGGCTTTGTTCTCGGCGTCGGTTTTCTGATGCTGCTGGACCTGCTGCTGCCGCATCTGCATTTGGATCGGAAACGTCCGGAGGGACTGCGCTCCTCGTGGAAGCGTACTACGCTTCTTGTGCTCGCGGTGACGCTGCATAACATTCCCGAAGGAATGGCGGTGGGACTTTCCTTTGCCCTTGCGGCGCAGCATTCCTACGATGCCTCGGCGCTTTCCGCCGCGGCGGCGCTGGCGCTCGGCATCGGGATCCAAAATTTCCCGGAGGGAGCTGCGGTATCCCTGCCGTTGCGTGAGGAGGGCTTTTCCGCCGTCAAGGCGTTTTTATGGGGAAGCCTTTCCGGACTTGTCGAGCTTGTTTTCGGCGTCGCAGTGGTCTTGATCGCCGGCGGGGTGCAGCCCTTGATGCCGTGGCTTTTGTCCTTTGCGGCCGGCGCTATGCTGTATGTGGTGGTGGAGGAGCTGATCCCGGAGGCGCATCTCGGCGAGCATTCGCATGTCGGAACGCTCGGCGTGATGGCGGGCTTCCTTGTGATGATGGTCCTCGACGTGGCACTGGGATGAACCATGCGGATTTTGATGCGACGCAGTATCCGTATCGATTAAACGGCTTTGGGCGGCTTTCCGTCCAAGAAATGAAAAGGAGAAACTATGAAAAAAATTCCGATTATATTTTCGACGATAACCGGCAACGCCTTTAAGCTTGCCGAGGCGGTGGCGCCGGTGGTGCCGGAGCATGTGGGACCGTACAACATCCGATACATAACCGATGAGGTGATCGAGCGCTTCGATACGTTCGTGCTGTCCTATTGGTGCAATCACGGTACGGCCGACGACGACACGATCGAGCTTATCGGCAGAATGAAAGGCAAGAATCTCATCGTCATCGGAACGCTCGGCGTAGCGCGCGACACCAAGCACGCTGCCGATGTCACGGAGCGCGTCTGCGCGCTTGCCTCCGAGAACAACAGGCTGCTCGGTCATTTTCTGTGTCAGGGAAGCATCGATCTGAACCGGACGGCGCAGCGCCTGAAAATTCCGGAGGGCGAGAAAGGGCATCTTTCGATGGAGCGGTTTGAAAGACAGAAGCTTTCCCTCGGTCATCCGGACGAAAAGGATCTCGCGGATGCGGCGGAGGCGGTAAGGAGCTTTCTCGAAAATCTATGACGGCACAATCCAAACAAACGGGAAAGCATAAGCCGTATTTCGGAAAGCTGCTGGTGATTCTCATTTTCGCGGTGACGAGCGTGCTCTCTGTTCTTATTTGCGTAGGGATCGGCTCGGTGAAATTTTCGATCGCCGAGGTGTGGCGAGCGCTTTGGATCAACGACGACAGCACCGCGCGGCTGCTCATTTGGAATCTGCGTTTTCCGCGCGTGCTGGTGGGGGGACTGGTCGGGATCTGCCTTTCGCTTTCCGGCTGTATCTTACAGGGCGTCATGCGCAATACGATGGCATCGCCGTCCACCATCGGTGTGACGGGCGGCGCAAGCTTCATCGGATATCTGACGCTTGTGGCGTTTCCCGCGTATTCCTATCTTTTGCCGATCGGCTCTATTATCGGCGCGTTTGTGACGACGATGCTCATTTACGCGCTCGCCTATCAAAAGGGCGTGAGCCCCGTCAAAATGATCCTGTCGGGCATGGCGGTGTCGGCGTTGTTCAGCGCGTTCAACGACATCATCAAAACCTTTTTCGCCGAGTCGCTTGGCAATGCCTCCGGCTTCCTTGTCGGCGGTCTCAACGGCTGCGGCTGGGACAGCTTCCGGATGGTGCTTCCGTATGCGCTGTGCGGTATGTTCGTGTGTCTTTTCCTTCCTTCCAAAATGAATATTCTGATGCTCGGAGACGAAACGGCGAACTCTTTGGGGCTTCGCACGGAGCGGTTCCGTTTCTTTCTGATCGCGGTTTCCTCCTTGCTTGCAGGCGCCGCCATCTCGGTGGCGGGACTCATCAGCTTTGTCGGACTTATCGTGCCGCATATCGCAAGAATGCTGGTCGGCTCGGATTACAAATATCTGTTTCCGGCATCGACGCTGCTCGGTTTCACGCTCGTTACGGTCTGCGATACGATTGGCCGTGTGATCCTGCCGCCCGGAGAGGTTCCGGTCAGCATCATTCTTTCCTTTATCGGAGCGCCGTTTTTCCTCTATTTGCTCCGTACAAGGCAAAAGGACGGGGGGTGAGTGCATGTATTTCGGTTTTCGGAACATTACTATCCGTTTCGGCAAAAAAACGGTATTGGAAAATCTAAATTTGGAAATCCCAAAGGGAAAGGTCGTCACCATCATCGGTCAGAACGGCTGCGGCAAATCGAGCCTTCTCAAAACGGTGTCCAAGGCGGTGACGCCGAAATCCGGCGACGCCATATATGAGAACGGAGAGCTGAAGCGCTACGCGCCGAAGCTGCTCGCCCAAAAGATCGCGTATCTTGCGCAGGTGCATACGTCGCCGCCGGATATCGATGTGCGCACGCTTGTATCGTATGGGCGGTATCCGTATTCAAAATTCGGACGCGGACTTACGGCGGCGGATGCCGCGGTGATCGACGGGGCTTTGGAGATGACAGGGCTTGTCGATCTGCAAAATCAGGCGCTTGCGACGCTTTCCGGAGGTGAACGGCAGCGCGCATGGATCGCGATGTCGATTTGCCAGGAGCCGGAGATTTTGATTTTGGACGAACCGACGACGTATCTCGACATCAGCTATCAGGTTGAGGTTTTGGAGCTTGTCCGCAAGCTGAATCGGGAACTCGGCATCACGATCGTCATGGTGCTGCACGATTTGAACCTTGCGGCGCGGTATTCCGATTTTCTGTATGCGATCAAAAATGGGAACCTTTATGTCGGCGGCACGCCTGCCGAGGTGCTGACCGAAAAAAATTTAGAGGATATTTTTGAAATTGAGGCGAGGGTATTTGAGGACACCTCCCATGGATGTCCCTGGTTTATACCGATGAAAACAACATTTCACAAAGGAGAAACAACATGAAAAAAATCATTTCTTTTATTCTGTGCATCTGCATGCTGGCGGGGATTGCCGTCCTTGCGGGCTGCGGCCAAACCGATGAGCCGGAAGACACGACCAGCAGCAGCGGCACGACGGCTCAGGTGACACCGCCTGAGGATACGACAGCGCCTTCTACCGGTGACGATGAGGTCGCATTGAAGGAAAAAAGAGAACGTCTGAAAGCGGAATTCCTCGCTGAGGCCGACAAAGTGATCGTTACGGATGACGCTGTCACGTTCACCGACGCATCTTCCGTAGACGGCAGTACGATCACGGTTCCGAAAAATCCGGGCAAAACCGTCAATCTCTACGCAAGCTTCACGACGCTTTGGTATGAGGCGGGCGGCACGGTAGCCGGCTGTATCGGCGGCGATTCCTCCGTCACGCTTTATAAAGAATATATCGGCAGAGATATCACGCAGGACGAGGGCGTCGTGACGGTCGCGACCTCTTCCTCCGGCAAAAAGTGGGATGTGGAAACCATTATCGCCTTGCAGCCCGATCTTATCATCTGCTCAACGGCGATGAGCGGCTATTCCACCATCCAGTCGCCGGCGGCTGCCGCGAATATTCCGGTTATCGCAATGAGCTATAACGATTTCTCGGATTATCTGAAATGGTTCAAGGTGTTCTGCAACATCACCGGTAATCCGGAGCTTTGGGACAGCGTCGCCATGAAGGCGCTGGACGACGTTGTCGACGTATTGATGGAATGCCCGACCGAAAACAATCCGACCGTGTTCAGCATGTTTTACAACGGAGCCGAAAGCCTTCAGGCGAACACTTCCGGCACGGTTGTCGGCGGTATGCTGACTGAAATGAACGCGATCAACATTGTGGATACGTGGGAGAACACGACTTCGGCGGAGCGGCTGGAGATCAATCTCGAGACCGTTTTTCTCGCCAATCCGGATATCATCGTGGTGCAGTGCCATGCCAGCGAGGATGAAGCGAGAGCATCGGTGGAAAGCATCTATGGAAGCAATCCCGTATGGCAGTCCTTGAAAGCTGTCCAGGAGGGCAAAGTATACTATTTGGAGAAATCGCTCTTCCACAACAAGCCGAACAGCCGCTTTGCCGAGGCATATCAGAAGCTTGCGGCGATCCTTTATCCGGATACGACATTTTCTTTCCAAGAAGAAAACTGAGCGATGTATACCTTCCGATATAAATCTCATCACGATGCGTCGGGAGAATTGAAGAAAAAATATACGTCGGCCGAATCCGTTTTGTCCTATGTCGAGAGGATGTTGAACGAGTCTGCTGCGAGTCGGCGGGTGATCTATCTTCACGTGCCGTTCTGCAATAAGATATGCAGCTTTTGTCCGTTCCACCGTCCGGACGAGCTTCGCCGGCGCGACTATCACCGGTATCTGATCGAGGAGATGCACCGCATCTGCGAATATCCCTATATGCGGGCGCCGATCGATGCTGTGAACTTCGGCGGCGGAACGCCGACGGCGCTCCTGCCGGAGCAGATGGATGCTGTTCTGACTGAGCTTCGGACTTGCTTCGATATCGCACCGGAGGCGGAGATCAGCGTGGAATCCTCCGCAACGGAGCTGACCGCGGAGATGCTGGAGGTACTCAAGAAAGGCGGTGTCAACCGCCTTTCGATCGGCATTCAGACCTTTGACGACGAGGGAAGAACGCTTCTCGGCAGACGCGGCAGCGGTGAGCATGCGGCGCACAGCGTAAGACGGGCGATCGAGTCCGGCATTGCCAATACGAGCATCGATCTCATCTATCACTATCCCGGGCAGACGATGCAGCGGCTTGAAGCGGATCTTGCCGTTATCCGCTCGCTTGGGATTGCAGGGCTGTCATTTTATCCGCTGATCCTCCATGAGAAAACACCTATCTACCATAAGCTTGGCGAAAAGGAGCGTGCGCTGCTGTCCGACACCGGATATGAATACGAGATGTTCCAAACGATTCTGCATACGCTTGCCGTGGACGGCTTCCGACCGCTTGAGCTGACAAAGCTTGTCAGAGACGGCATCGACCGCTACGATTATATGAATATCCGGCATACGGGAGGAAGCTGCATCGCGCTGGGACACGGCGCCGGCGGGAATATCGAAAACTATCTCTATCATAATTCGGCAAAGGTTCCCATTTTATCGGAAACGGTGCGCATCAGCAGAGCGGGACGGCTCGTTCAGCCGATGTATCGGCTCTTGGACGCCTTGATTTACGAGCTGCAAAAGGGACGGGCGGAGCTTGCCGTATGGTCGGAGAGGCTTGGCAGGGATCTTTTTTCGCTGTGGAAAGAGTCTCTTGACCGATTCCAGGAGGATGGACTGATAACGGTGACGGACGGATGCGTCGCGTTTACCGAATCGGGACTGTTTTGGGGCAATAATATCATCGACGAATGGATGAGAAGTCTGTAAAAAAGAAAAATCCCGGCCTTCCGGCCGGGATTTTTCTTTTCTGTTGCTTGTTGTAGCTTTTATAACGGATATGGTGTCCTTTCGGTCAGAATGCCGACAAAAATCCCCCGACGACAAGCCTGCGGGGGATTTTATTTTTTATGTTACATATCGAGGATGCCCATGACGACGATGCCGATGACAGTTATCGTGATGGCGATATAGTGCTTATAGGAGAGCTTTTCCTTCAAGAAGATGCGGCTCCAGATGACGGAAGCTGCGCAGTAGGCGGAGATAATGGCCGCCGACATGGCAAAATGCTCCCGGTCGGCAATGGCGAATATGTAGGTGGATTGTCCGATCGTTTCGCAGATTCCGCCGATCAGCTTTGCGCCGTCGGCTTTCGGAATAAAGGAGGTTTTCTTGCGGATCATTCCAATGAGCACAAAGACAAAGCATACGGCGCCCGCCGCGAGGAACGTCAGCTCATAGGCGACATTCGCCGAATCCTCCTCGAGGGTTTCCAGCGCGATGCTGTCCGCAAAGGTGCCCGCTGCATCGAGAATACAATACGCGATCGGGAGGCACAGCGCCTTCCATGACTTTGCATATTTAAAATTGGAGATCTTCTGGCGTTCTGCGCGCAGCTCCTCGTCCTCGTGCGCCTCGACGAAGCCGAGTCCGACGACGCCGGCGCATACCAGAATGAGCGCGATGTAATGAGGTGCGCCCATGCCCTCCGTTCCGAAAAAGATGATGGAGGCGATCGCAGCCAAAGCGCCGGAGGAATTGCAGATCGGCGAGGAAACGGAAAGCTCGATGTAGCGCAGTCCGACATATCCGAGCGCCATGGAGAGAATATAGAGCAGGGAGACCGGCAGATAATGCAGAATGATATCGAAATTGATGACGGTATCCTGCGCGAAAATTTCATAGAGAGCATGGATTCCCATGATAAGTCCGACGGCCGTGATCATTTTCAGATGAGAGTATTTATCCTTGCCGTCGCGGCATCCGATCTTGGAAAACAGATCCGATCCGCTCCAAAAGATGAGAGTGATAATGGAAAGAAGAAACCAACTCATAATGTTGAAAACGCTTGCATAAGTGGGAGGCAGGCCGCGCCATGGCCAGCCGCTCGCACCACAATATAT
>URZF01000057.1 GCA_900552255.1 uncultured Eubacteriales bacterium
ACAGCGTTTCTTCCTTCTTGCTGCGGTTTTCCATAGTGATGCGGCAGTGATTTTCAAATGGCATCTCCCAGTAGCTGCCGACGCCGCCATAATAATCCGAGCCGGCAGTCCACGGCCTTTACAAGCTCAGACAGTCTTTTTTGCTATGACGAGCAGTCCCCTGTCCCCGGTGGTTTCCTCTTTATAATTTTCAACGGAGGACAGGACGGAAAAGCCGCAAGCAGCCAATAGCGCATGCACCTCTTCGACATCCAAGGCACTGTGATAAAAGCGTTCGCCAAACATCTCGCCGACGATGGAGCCGTCTTTGTCCCCATGCGTAAACAGAAAATATCCGCCGATATTCATGAGCGACGAAACGACCGCATAGATCTCCTTTTGTCTATCATGGGAAACGTGCCACAAGGAATCAAAGGCGATCACGGCGTCGTATTTTTCCGGCGGATGAAAGTCCAGCAAATCTCTCACGAGAAAAGAGGCCGACTTCAATCCGAGCCGTCTTGCCTTTTCTATCATCCTCTCGGAAATATCGATTCCGGTAACCGCAAAGCCCTTTTCCACCAAATACGCGGAAATCGGATAGCCCGTGCCGCAGCCGGCATCCAACACTTTGGAGCCTGGTCTCAGCAGCTCCGAAAATTCGGCCACACAGCGATTTATCTTTGTGTTCTTGCGGAAATCGCACCACTGCTCACAAATTTTATCGTATGAATCTCTGATATCGTTCATTTCAGAATCGGTCATGGTTTACTCCTATTCGGCATATTCTCTGATACCGAGGCCGTCGTTGCCTATCGGTCCTCATACTGCATCGGAACATACGGAAGAATGCCCCAAGTTATCTCATCGGCATAATGGACCTCCGTATGTATCATAGAGCGATAATCCGCTGACGTTGCCTGAATACATGGAAATTCTGCACATTCTCTGCACGCCGACAATTCTTTTTTGGATGCACAGTCTTTCGCGTTACATGGATCAGCTCTACAATAGCAATTGTCACTGAAGCAGCCGCCGCAGCGCATGCTCCAATCTGTTTGGCCCCACATTTTAATCAATTGTGTTTCCATAACAGTCCGCAGCTCTTCGCTTGTATGAATATAATGGACGCACAAATCACAACGCTGACCACATCTGGAATATAATGCGTTTTCCTTTGGAAAGGGTTTACGATTAGGCTTCTTTTTGATTTGTATGAGCTTTTTGACCTCTTCCAGCTGTTCTAAAGAGTTTACATTCATAAACATCCATTTTCCATCATGGTATGTTTTTGAATGATCATAGCAGTCACATACATATTTAGGAAACTCGTTTTTCTGAATTTCAAAATATTCCCGCTCTTTTTTGCCAAAAATAATTAAAAAAGTAAATTTATCATCATGATTAAATTGTAACAATCGTCTTTTGGCCTTGTTTGAATTTTAATTCATCTTTACCATCTCCGATTTCATCCAAACGGTATTTGCCACGCATAAATACCATCGTTTCATGGCTGATCTGTTCAAGCAGCGTCATAAAATATCTTCCATACTTTCTGATTATACCACATCCGTTTTCTAATCATTCCCACTCGACAAAGACTCATCAATTTGCTTAGAAATTGCTCTTTATCATCCTGCCAATTCAAAGCTTAAACTTTTGCTTCCGTTATACGAACCAAAAATTGGTTATTTCAATTTAATATAAATTCCAACAAAGCAAGCGTACGGCTTGATGATTGTTTCAAAATACTGTTTATCGCCGCCGGCATATCGATGGTTCGTAGCAAACCACTCGTTCCAAGCATCGCTAAAACAATCCATTTCCCACACTTCTACTGTGCCGATTCTATCATTGCCCCCAATTATTTCTTCCCACTGACTTGTACTTTTCAGCATATAGGCTTCCTCGCCAAGCCACTCGGAGAGAAGTTCTTCCGAACGACCTTTATATTCATTTTTTATCCCCGGAATGCCAATCAATACCTCAGCTTTGTTTTTAAGAAACGGTAAAATCTTATTTTCAAAGAATCCGGATTTACCCGCAAAATAATGATAGGCGTCTACGCTGACCAATGCATCAAATTGATTTTTTGCAAAACTTAATCCATTTGCATCCTCACAAGTGGCGATAACTTGCCCGCCAACACCCCAATTTTCAAAGCGTTTTGTATTGTCTTCTGCACGGATCCAAAGGTCATTCGCATAAACTCTTGCTCCTGTTTCTTTGGCAATGATAAGGCTCGTCAATCCCGTTCCGCATCCTAAATCAAGAACTTCATTTTTTCCTGTAAGATGTAAAGGGTGCTTGGTGAACAGCTCTTCTAAAATTCTTGCACTGTTGGGTCCCATCAATGTTTCCGTTGAAAAATACATTGAATAATCATTCATGTTCATACATTCACATCCGTCATTCCCACTCGACCGTTGCCGGCGGTTTTCCGGTCACATCATAATAGACGGAAGAAATCCGGCCGCCGAATTTTTCAAGTATCTCATTTGCAGCCTCCGTCAGTGCGGAAGCATCAAAATCCTTGCCGGGCACGGCGGGACGGGCTGTCATGAAATCGGTCGTGCAGACCGCGCGCACGGCGATGGAATACTTATCCCGCTCTCCGTCGGCAAACGGCAGCAGCACAGCAAAGCACTGGCTGATATTTTGATTCATGAGCTTACTTGTCACAATCGCGTCCGCCTCGCGCAGAAGATCGGTCGATTCATAGCCGATATGGAGGGGCTTGAAGTGAAATTCGCCGAAAGCGGCGGCGCTGCCTGCGATACGGTAAGCGACGCGGTTAATAAAGGCACATTCATTCGGAATGAGCTTGGCCACATCAAAAATGCTATCCCAATCCGTGGCGCCGGCATCTTCACTCTTCAAGACAGCAAGATGACGATAGCTGCGGTGGTCGCCCTGTACGCCGACGCTGTTCATCGGTGCGACAGCGGCGATATATCCTTTTCCGCCCGCAAGGTTTTCAAGGCGGGCAAGCGATTCCCTGTCCGGAAGCACCGCCGGCTCATCCGCGCAGATGATTCGCACGCAAAGCCCCGGCCCGGGGAACGGCTGACGCGATGCGATGGACTCGTCCAGTCCCAGCATACGGGCGACCTTGCGCACCTCATCCTTATGCCAGTCCCAGTTGGTTTCGATGATCATGCCGCGCTCTCTCGCCTGACGGACGATATCCACATCGTTGTGGTGCGTCTTGATCTTATTGGCATAGCCGCTGACGTCCGGATTTCCGCTTTCAATGAGGTCCGGACGAAGCGTTCCCTGCGCGAGAAAAGTAGAATCAAAATCGATGCCGAGGCTTTCGGCGGCCTCCCTTGTCACCTTGATGAACATGGAGCCGACGATTTTTCGCTTCATTTCCGGGTCACAGGTCTCGGCAAGCGGTCCGATGATCGTTCCCGTACCGTCGTCTACCTTCCCGAAGAAGAATTCCTCCGCGGCATTGACGCGCTTCATATTGACAAGACCGAGCGAGGCGAGATTCTCACAGATGATGTCGCTTTCGTTCTTGCGCATCATGCCGTGATCGATATGGATGGCATAGACGTCCTCCGGCGGGAGCGCTTTTGTGAGCAGCGCCGCCGTCACGGCGGAATCCACGCCGCCGGAGACGAGCACCATCACTTTGCTCCCTGCGGCACGGCGGCGGATCATGGCAACCGAGGTCTCGATCCGGTCGTCCAGCGCATATACCTCGGTAAGACCGCAGATGCCGCGCAGAAAATTATTTAACATCTGGATACCGTTTACCGTCGGATCGACCTCCGGATGAAACTGGACTCCTGCGATTCTGCGCTTCTCATCATAAATGGCAGCGACGACGTCACCGGTTTTCCCGACGCAGGCAAAGCCGGGCGCCATGACCTGCACGGCATCGCCGTGACTCATCAGCACCGGCTGCTTTTTGTCCAGTCCCGCAAAAAGCGGGCAGGAAGGCTCCACATCGATCATGATCTGACCGTACTCCGTTTTGACGTCCGGCATCACCCGTCCGCCGAAATGCTCGCAGATAAGCTGCATCCCATAGCAGATACCGAGCATCGGACGGCCGAGCTCGAAAATGCCCTCGTCATATTTCGGCGCCGCGTCGCTCCAAACGCTCGACGGTCCTCCGCTCAAAATAAATGCGGAATAATCCGCAAGCTTCGTTATCTCAACCCCGATCGGAAAGATATCCGAATAAACGCCCGCCTCACGGACACGTCTGTCGATGACCTTCGTGTACTGTCCGCCGCAGTCCAAAATCGCAATTTTTTCCTTCATATCTCAAAACCTTCCGAAAATTTTATTGATTCAGGCTATAATAGATTCATTATATATAAAAAGAGATAAAAAAGCAAGATGGCAAGCGCAAAAAACAGAAAAACATGTCGTTTTCTCACCGACGAGAAAACGACATGTTTCTCCTTGCCAAGGAGAAGAATACGTACTTTTCTCCGCAGGGAGAAAAGATACCAAAAGAGCTGTTGAGGCTACCGCCTCAAACTCCCATCCATCTGCTGGGAAGCATATACCCACGGCTCGAAGGTGTTGCAGTGCTCGCAAAGCTCGCACAGGCCACCACTCGCCGTGCGAAAAGTTCGTGCGGCTGGAAACTCCGCGCCCGCAGGCGCAAACTGCCGGATTGCACTCGCCGTCCGTTCGGCGTGTTCCGCCGTGGATTGCACGAGTTTACCGAGTGCAAACACGTGCCGGGAGCCGACGAGATGCGTTTTCGGCTCGCACAAACGGTCAAGCCGGAGGCTTGCAGTTCTTTTGATGCTTTTCTTTCTGTAAAGAAAAGCATGCTTCTCTCCTTTCCAAAGGAGACGGGACGGCTGCTCTGCATACCGTCCCGTTTTATTTTATGAAGAGAATTTACATTTCCCGCCTTGTAAAGGCATCCCACGCCGTCCATCCGAACACGACAAGATGACAGAGAATGACCGCCACGGCAAAGCCGAACGTCTGACCGGCATAGAGCTCCGTTCCCGCATACAGCGCCGGAAGATCAAGATTGGCAAACAGCAGATATCTGCCGAAATCGACGCCGAAGTTGCGCAGAAGCGTTTCGATCAGCGATCCGGAGAAAAATACGAGCAGCGACACGCTGATAGCGAGCGCATTCCCCTTGATAAGCGTCGAAATTGCAAGCGCAAGCATCGTCATTGCCAAGATCTCTACGGTCGAGAGCAGATAATCTCCCATAATCGAGACCAAAGGCGAGCTCGTCACAACGGTGCCGTTCTGTATGGAGAGCATAGGCAGCGCGAGCTCTGCCGTCCCGAAAAAGATCATACAGCACAATAGTGAGAGCAAGTAGAGCGCCGCCAGCATCACGATTCCAAAAAGAAGCACCGTGACAAATTTGGCGACAAGGATTTTCCACCGCTTCGCCGGACTCATAAGCAGGAATTTATAGGTCCCCTGCGAAAATTCCTCCGCCACGATGCTTCCGGCAATCACGATGCACATGACGCCTACAAGCTTAATAAGCGTCTTGCAGACGGCGAAAACAGACCAAAAGCTGAATTCCGAAAGCTCAAACAAGCTGCTGTTCCTCACATCCGACGAAATATCTCTTGCGATCCCATTTTCAAGACGATAGATCCCCAGCGTGATGTCGTCTTTCAGCGCATCGATCGTTACATCCGGAACCATATCGCCCGCCTCTTTGCGCGCAGTAAGCTCGGCCAAAGACGCCTTGCTCTGCAAAACCGATTCGAGCAGCGTGTTGATCTCGTCCGTTCCCGGAGCAATATCCTTTTCAAGCGCATACTGATAGAACCACAGCTGCGCTTCCCTGTCTGTTCCCTCGCCGCCGGCAAGCAGTTCGGCAATCTTTTCCTGATAATAAAGCCTCCAGCCGTTCTCCGCCATATAGCTTTCGAGCTGTACGATTCTTGCGGAATAAGCCTGCGCAAGCTCGCCGGCGGTTCCGTTTTCCAGCGCAAACTTATCCGCGCAATACTCGGAATAAAGCCCCTCCGTATAAAGCCAGTCGTCATAGCGCACTTCTCTATCCTCAAGGAATTTCCAGTATTCATATTCCTGTTTTGATTCCATATCGCAGGAAAGTATGCTGCCGTCCTCGGCCGCAACGATGGATCTCTCATACTGCTCTCGGTAATACTCCACATTTCCGGCGACCTCACTCCACCGAAAGGACTCCTGCTGCCAATCGTAATCCGAATTCGATACTGCGATAACCTTGCATAGGCCGGTAAAGCCGATCACAACCGCGACAAAAAGCACGGTCATGATAAGCGTTCCCCTCTTCCTTATCAGCTTGATAATCTCATTCTGAACAAGCTTTATGAATTTATGCAATCTGAGCACCCCCTTCCGAGCCGGTCATCTGAATAAACACGTCCTCAAGCCGCTTATTTTCTTTCGGGGAAACCGTATACAGCTCAATTCCCGCCGAGATCACCGCGCGGTTGACACGCGCTATCATAGCGTCGGCGCCCTCCTTCGGAAGCACAAGTTCAAGGTTTCCGTCCTCCGTGAGCTTCCGGTCCGTCTCATCGAGGAAATCGAGCGCAGCACGCGCCGCCGCGGCGTCGGAGGTGCGCAGGATAAAATCGCACTTGTCCGCGGCCGTCGCGGAAAGCAGCTCCGCCGTCGTGCTCACGCATTGCAGACACCCGTTCACAATGACGCCCACCCGATCGCACATCATCTCCATTTCGCTCATCAAATGGCTGGAAACGATCACTGCGCAGCCGAACTCGTGCGCGAGCTTTTTGAAAATGTCGCGCAGCTCCTTGATCCCGGCGGGGTCAAGTCCGTTCGTCGGCTCGTCGAGAATCAGCACCTTCGGGTCGCCGAGGATGGCCTGCGCGACGCCGAGCCGCTGGCGCATGCCGAGCGAATATTTGCCGACCTTGTCATGAATCCGATTGCCAAGTCCCACAAGACTTACGACCTCGCGGATTCTATCCTCATTGATTTTGTTCCGGCGGATTCTCGCATACTGCAAAAGATTGTCCCAGCCGCTCATGTATTTATAAAATTCCGGATTTTCCACGATGCCGCCGAGTGAGGCGATCGCGGCTTCATACTCATGTCTGAGATCATGCCCGCCGATACGGATCGTCCCCTCGTCCAGCATCAGCATACCAACGGCGATCTTGATGGTCGTCGTCTTGCCCGCGCCGTTCGGGCCGAGCAGGCCGAACACCTCGCCGGCATACGCTTCAAAGGAAATATCGTGCAGGATCTCGCGTCCGCCGAGACTTTTTGTAAGGTGCTCCACCGAAAACATCGTCGTTTTCCCTTCCGCCGTCCCGTTCATTCTCCGGCACCTCCCTCCACGATTTCCATATCGGGCGTATCAATACAGGAATATCCCGCATAGACGATCTTCCATTCCCCGTCCCTTTTTTCGAGATAGAGCCTCATATATCCGATACACCGTCCCTCATAATCCGTCTCTTTTCCTGCTTCGGGACCTACTTCTCCCTCTCCGCTCTCCCAAACATAAGTATCTTGATAATATCCATATTGTCCGGGACAATAAATGCTGTCGCACTTATAGCCGCGCACGCGGAGCATCCCGTCTATCTGCATGAGCACCGAAGCACTGCTTGGCCCTGTCTTTGAGATGCTCAAGCCATGATCTCCCTCCACCGGCTCAAGAGAAAGGGACAAAATCTCCCCGCCGGCCATGCCGCTCTCCAAATACTCGCGGTAAGCCGATTCGATCTCCTCGATATTCTGCGCCGAAACGCCGGAAAGAGCACCGCTTTTCTTATACGTGAAATACTTGTCCGTAAAAGCGGAAAACTCTCTCATCCTTGCGCTTATTTCCTCCTCGGTCAGCGCATGCTCCTCCGTCGTTCCCTCAAAGCCGACGTGAAATTCAGCCAAATCGGAAAGATAGGTTTTCATCATCTTCTCGATTTCCGGCTTATCGGCTCTTTTAAACGTTTGTCCGGTAACGACCGTATAGAGCACCACCGCCAAGACGATCACAAGCCCAAGCGCGATACCGCGGTTCAACCTGCGAAAAAACAGCTTGCCTTTCTTCATACCTGATAAAGCCTCCGATATCCTATCGTAATCAAACGCTTCCGACGGCAAGCCTCGCACCGCCGAACACGTTTGATTCATGAAACCCATTATAATGCCGACGGTGCGAAGATTCAACTACATTAAGTCGATTTTAAAAAAACTTTATGAAATTTTAAGAATCTAAGACATTCCCGAAAATCATATTTTCTCATGGGGAGATGACGGCTGCTCTCATGAACGGAATGTTAAAACGACGTAAAATTCTCTTCCGCCATGTTGACAATTAA
>URZF01000058.1 GCA_900552255.1 uncultured Eubacteriales bacterium
GGATGAATGTGTTTCATTTGGCGCAACGTGCAAAGTACAAAGTATTGCACTTCCATCTGTAGCTTGGTTATATTTTTCAAAAATTGAAATTGATGATAAAAAAGCATTTACAAGAGCACCACAATCCAATAAAAATATAATATACGTCTCAGTAAAGGGCAATATGTTAGAAGAAATGAAAGAATACATGCCTGAACATATTTACGTGAAAATTTATTCTGATTTAATTGCGCGGAATTATCCTATAACAAAAAATTAAGAGAAAGAGCCTGCCGAATGGCAGGCCCTTTCTCTTGAAATCAGTTGAGTGATGATAATGGAGTTTATCATTGCAAGGCTATTATATCCTAAAATTTTCCATTTGTCAACACGAATTAGGAAATTTTTGTAATATTTTTTGAAATATGCCAAAATTGTAAAGAAAATGGATTGCCAAACTGCTGCGAAGCGTTTAAAGCGGGAACCATTTACGGAAATATAACGGATATCTATCTGAAACTATGTTAGATGTCCGCTTTTTTAGCCAATGGATGCTTTATACTCTTTGCCCCAATTCCACATGGCGTCAAGAATCGGTTTTAGGCTCTGTCCCAGCTCGGTAAGGGAATATTCCACCCTTGGCGGTACTTCCGCATATACCTTGCGGTCGATAAGCCCGCTTTTTTCCATATCCCGAAGCTGCGCGGTCAGTACCTTTTGCGATACACTGCCGATGGATTTTTTCAGTTCGCCGAAACGCTTGGTTCCCGGCATCAGGTCACGCAGTATCAATACCTTCCACTTGTCGCCGATCAGGGTCAATGTGGTTTCGACAGGACAAGCCGGCAGCTCAGGCGCGGTTTTCTGTTCGTTCATAAGCGAGCACCTCCTATAATAGTATCAAAAAGAACTTAACATGCTGATTATATCATATGGCTGTTATAAAAGTCAACATCCAAAGAGGGAATAAATAATTTTTAAAAGACTGAAAACGGTGAAAAGCCTGATATATACACAAATGTTTCCTTTTGGTAACTGACGGATGGTTTCGTTTCGGTAACTACACCACAATAAAGTGCGTACTTTACAACGAAAATGGATTCGAGTATTATTGAAACAGAGCTCACGGAGAACGGCCGCTCCGAGACTTAATATTTATGAAAAATATTCGGAATCGACCGAACTGTAATTCAAGGAGGAATTTATCATGAAAATCGCAGTTATTTGCGCGAACGGGAGAGCAGGCAGACTGATTGTAAAGGAAGCGGTAAGCAGAGAACTGGAGGTCACTGCCGTGGTGCGCGAGGAAAATCAGACGGTGGCGCAGCAGGTGCTGAAAAAGGATTTGTTTGACTTGGCAGCCGCCGATTTAACTGACTTTGACGTTGTCATCGATGCCTTTGGGGCTTGGACGGAGGATACTCTTTTTCAGCACAGCACTTCATTGAAGCATTTGTGCGACATTCTTTCCGAGTCAAATGTGCGTCTGCTTGTGGTTGGCGGCGCGGGCAGCTTATATGTAAATCCTGAACACACCGCTGTTGTATCGGATGGGCCGGATTTCCCCCCTCAGTTTTTGCCGCTTGCGAAGGCTCAGGGCAAGGCGCTTTCGGAGCTTCGTCAGAGAAACGACGTAAAATGGACGTTTATCAGCCCTGCCGGAGATTTTAGAGCGGACGGCGAGCGTACCGGGAAGTATATTCTTGGCGGTGAGGAATTGATTCTCAATTCCAAGGGAGAGAGCGTCATCAGCTATTCCGATTACGCGATCGCCATGATCGACGAAGCCATGAGCGGCGATCATGTTCGGCAGCGCATCAGCGTGGTGGCCGAATAAGGATATAAATATGGAAAAGGAGAATTTATCATGAATAAAAATACATTTACAACTGTTAAGCTTACAAAAGGCGAAATGAACGTGTATGACTTCGGCAGCGTAAAGCTGCATGCGTATAAGACAAATGATTTTCTCGACGATGAAGTATTCGTAGTCGAAAAAAACGGCAAAGCGGTCATTATCGAATCTCCCTGTTTTTTTGATAACTGCAAGGAGCTGGAGCAGTACCTCAAGGGGACTAAGGTCGAAGGCATGCTTATCGCGTATCACGGAGCGGGCGCGGCATTTCTGCCGGAGGTCCCGAAATACGCTACGCAGAATGCCGTGGACTATTCTGAGAACGGCGGAGGCAGGGCATTGATCGATCAGTTTGCGGGAGCGTTCGGCGAAAGCTTTGACAGCGCTCTCCATAAGATCACCGATGTGATCGGCGAGGGGAAAGTGACAATCGGCGGGATTGACTTTGTCATCAAGCAGACAGCCGAAGCGTTTGATGTCGAAATCCCTGAAATAAACGCGGTATATACCCATATGCTCGGTCATGACTGCCATTCCATCGTCGCGGGAGTGGGTCATGCCGACGCGATGATTGCACAGTTGAAGGCCTATATCGAAAGAGGCTACGATTTGATTTTAACCTCTCACTATACGCCCGAGGATTTGAAGGATGCCAAAGACAAAATTGCTTATATCGAAAATCTGAAAGCGATCGCCGCAGGCTGTGCAAATTCGGAGGAATTTAAATCAGAGGTACAAAAGCGGTACCCTGCTTACAGTGGAGAAAATTATTTGGATATGACGGCGGGATTCTTTTTTGCCGAATAAAAAAGAGGGCAGGGCTGTCGTTTTCGGCAGTCCTACTTGTGACGGAGAATGAAATGGATTAGAGGAAAGAAAAATGACACAGGCGGAAAGAAGAATTTTCTTGATTGAACGGCTGCTGACAGAAGAGCCGTCGTATGGAGAGCTTGCAATTCCGCGGGAAGCGGCGGCGCAGAAACGTCTGCTCCGGTCCCTTATGAATATCCGCCCGCCAAAGGCAGTCCGCGCGGATTTTATAAAGGTGCAGGATGAATATTTGCAAGAGGAAGCCGAAAAGAAAGGAATCGTCGATTTGGCCGATTTGACTCCTGTGCAAGAGGGCATCTATCTTTGGAAAGGGGATATCACCGCGCTTCGCTGCGGAGCCGTTGTGAATGCGGCAAATTCGGGACTGCTCGGCTGCTTTTGTCCTTGTCACGGCTGCATCGACAATGCGATTCATACCTATGCGGGAATCGAGCTTCGCCTTGCCTGCGCCGGGCTCATGGAAAAGCAGGGCTATGCGGAGCCTGCGGGGAGGGCAAAGCTTACAAAAGCCTACAATCTTCCGTGCGAATATGTGCTGCATACGGTGGGGCCGATTGTCATGGGCAAGGTCACAAAAAAGGATGAGGAGCTTTTGACATCCTGCTATCGTTCGTGCCTTGCGCTTGCCGAACGGAACGGTATCAGGAGCGTTGCGTTCTGCTGTATTTCCACAGGAGAATTTCATTTTCCGAATAAAAGGGCGGCCGAGCTTGCAGTCGGGACGGTAAGGGACTATAAGGAACGGACGCACAGTGAGATCGAGGTGATATTCGATGTTTTCAAGGATATGGACTATGAAATCTACCGGGAGCTTCTCGGATAACATAAAAAAGCTGAATCGGGAAATTCAGACCGCGGATGCGATCGTGATCGGGGCGGGAGCCGGTCTTTCCGAATCTGCCGGATTTTCCTATCACGGCGAGCGGTTTGAAAAATACTTCGCGGATTTTAGAGAAAAATACGGGATCTGCGATATGTATTCGGGCGGCTTTTATCCTTACGAAACCCTTGAAGAATACTGGGCGTGGTGGTCAAGGCAAATTTTGGTGAACCGTTATGATGTCCCCGCCGGCAAACCGTACCGTGACCTGCTCGCGCTCGTGAAGGACAAGGATTATTTCGTGTTGACGACGAACGTCGACCATCAGTTTCAGCTTGCGGGCTTTGATAAAAAACGACTGTTCTACACACAGGGCGATTACGGACTGTGGCAATGCCGGAAGGCATGTCATAACAAAACCTATGACAACGAAAAGGCCGTCCGTCAGATGGCCGCGGCGCAGAGGGATATGAAGATCCCGACGGATTTGCTTCCGGTATGCCCCGTGTGCGGCGCTCCGATGACGATGAACCTGCGCTGCGATACCTCCTTTGTGCAGGATGAGGGCTGGTACGCGGCGGCGCAGCGTTATGCCGAGTTTATTCGCCGCCATCAGCATTTGCATATTCTATTCTTGGAGCTTGGCGTCGGAATGAATACGCCTGTCATTATCAAATATCCGTTTTGGCAGATGACGGCGCAGAATACAAAGGCTGTCTATGCCTGCGTAAATTTGGAGGCTTCGGTGTATCCCGCACAGCTTGAAAGACAAACCATTTGTTTGGAAGCCGACATTTCGGAAACGCTGACTGCGCTGCGAGAAGCTATGTCTGTATAACTCGAAAAACTATTGAGGAGCTTGGCGTTTATAAACGCCAAGCTCCTCAAAGCGTAAAATTTTAGTTTGACCGGACACGCTTGAAATCCCGCATGGAGGCAAATCCGTAAAGAGCGCCGCACGCTGACAGTTTACTCATCATCACAGGTATATGTCAGCGGAACGCCGTAGAACTCCTCGTAGATTTTGCGGCATGCGTCAAAAGCTGTTTGCTTTAAATAATCCGTATTCTCTTTTTTCCCAAGCTCCGGCTTCGGATAAATGGGCGTCGCGATGTGAAGCGTGAAAGAGACCTCAGGAATCCCCTCCGCGTCGCAGGTCTCGCGTTCTGTAAACGTGATGAACTGCGGAACGACCGGCACGCCGTATTTGGCGGCGATGGAAAAGGCGCCGTCCTTATACGGACGCACTTTCTTATAGTGCCACCACATCGACGCCTCCGGATAAATCAGCAGAAACGCCTTCTTTTGGACCAGGACGTATTCCACCGTTTCGTTGAAGCTGCGGGTGCCGCGGAGCGTCGTGTTCAGCGGCAGCATATCGCCTGCCCGCATCATTTCCCCGAGGAAGCCCTTCATATTGTTGAACGGAGCGGCGACGGCGTATACTTTGTGTCCGCGCGCGCCGTATTTGACGGCGAGACAGTCGAATTTCGCCACGTGGTTACAGGTCAAAACCGCGGCGCCAAGACCTTTCAGATTTTCCCTTCCGATCACGGTCGTTTTCATCACGCATTTGTTCTGATACAGCGTATATGGCTTTACGACGAAGAGCTTTTCCATACCGTATTTCAGCTTTTCGGAAAAGGTGCGTTTATCGGGATAATGATAATTCTCCGTGACCGGAATGACGAGCTCCTCCGGAATCGGATCGACGTGGACGTCAAAAACGCCGGCCTTTTCACTTTCGGCAATCGCTGTCATAACCTCGCGTCGTGTCATATCGGCTTACCTCTTGTGCTTTCTCATATTTGTTGTGAATCATACGTGCGCTTCCTCCGGCACTTCCACGCGCTCGATGACCTCCCAGCCGCGGCGTTCCTTTTTGAAGAGGAGCGCATCTCCGACGATCCGGATATATTCCATATAAAACAGCGGGTGAACGAACAGGACCGCCAGTCTGTGGAAGAATTTATACGGCAGATTTTTGCGTTCGACGATCAGCGCGCACGCGGTCATGAGGAAGAAGGAGAGATAGATGGCGCCAAAGCCGGCGGCGGCCGGGATCAGCATACGATACCACATAGGATTCCCAGCCAGCGCCGTGAACAGGGACGCGCATGCAAAAAATGCAAAATAAGCGGTGCAGATGCCCATATACAGATAGGTGAGCCCGAGTGCCGTCGTGTAGTAGCGGTTTTTCAGATTGCCGCCTTGACGGAGCTTTTTGCGGTAGAGCCTGCGGGACGCGACGACGCCGTGCATCCAGCGCCAGCGGCGCTTATTGGTCATGCTGTGGATCGGCGATTCCTCGACATAGCATTTTGCGTAGGATGTGTAATAGGTGCTGTAATCATTCGCGGCACAGTCATACATCAGCTCGATATCCTCGGTGAGCGTCTCCCGGTAGGGCCATCCGCCGAGCTTTTCGATCAGCGAGCCGCGAAGCAGAAGTCCCGTTCCGACGGTCATGCAGGTGATGCCGTGGTCGGATTTGAAGCGGTTGCCCATATCGTCGATCAGCGTCCAAATGACGCCGTTGCAGTCCGTCCAAATGTTGCTCGTGCCCTTTTTGGCGGGCAGATGGTTCTTGACGAGCTTTTTCGCACAGATCACGTCGGCGCCGCTCGCCATCGCATCGTTCATGCGGGAGAGAAAATCGGGCGCGAGCGCGCAGTCCGCGTCGATGATGAGATAAGCGTCGTATTTTTCCCCGTCGGCGAGGATCGTTTTCAGCGCGCCGTCGAGCGCGTCGCCCTTGCAGGTCTGCTCCGGCACCACATGGACATCGGCGCCGATTTTTTCCGCCATTCCAATGGTCGGATCGTCCGGCTCCTTGACGATGACGTGGACGTCAAAAAAGTCGGGATCATAATCCTGTTCGCCGATGGCTCGAAGGAGGTCTCCGATGGCGAGGCTTTCATTGCGCGCCGGAACGAGCAGGGCCAACCGGCTTTTTTTGTCGTTTGTGAGTCTTTTCTGAGGGCGGAGCGCGCCGAACCAGCCGATGATTCTCGGAAGATACAGCGCGACAAAGCCGACTGTGATCCAAAATAGGATTTTCAAGGATATCTCGATCAGTTTTTCCATAATTTCTCCTGATTCCGCCGCAAGATGCGGCTCTCGTAGATTTCAGCGGGGATTTTCGGAACAGCTTTGGGACAGCTCCCAATCCTGCATTTTCGTTTGGTATTCGGCAAGCACGTCGTCGAACTCATAGGTGTGGTAGATCGTATGCAGCCGGTCGATTTCCCACGGCTTTACATTGACGGTGTGATAAAACGGCAGCCATCTGATGGATTTGGAAAAGTGGCGGATGACCGTATCCTTCCGCATCCGGCGCTGCTCGTTGTAGCCGCGCGGCAAAAAGCATTTCTTCTTTGCCAGCCGGTTGACCGCGTCCTGATCGGGAAAGGGCAGCTTTTTTTCCGCGACAAGACCTCGTGCCTTCTTAAAAAAGCCTGTTTGACGTATTTTTTCGAGATCGAGCAGCAGCACGCCCGCGTTGATATATCTTGGATTTATGAATACCTTGCCGAGATAATCGAGCGCGCCGGCATATTCGCAGTCTTTCATGTCGTATTCAAAGAGAGGCCGGACATCTCCGATGGCGGCGGTATCCGTGTCGAGATAGAGCACGCGCTCCGGCAGCGGCAGAAGGTCGGAAAAAAGCCGAAGCAGCGTATACGGCGTGTAAACGCTGTCGAGATTGGGACTGTCTTTCATTTCGGATAAAAACAGCTCGCGGATGTCATATCGAGCGATACGGCTTTCCGGATGCTTTTCGTGGAGAATTTTCTCCAAAAAGATGCTTTGCTCCTCCGTGATCGGCCGGAACGCGGGATTTCTGTCCGTCAGATCCATGGTGAGAAGATGAACGTCGAGCGCTTCCCTTGTATGCGATGCGACGGAAAGCAGGGAGATGAGCAGTCCCCGGAACACCTTGTCGTTGCCGCAGTATAACAAAGAGATCATGAGCGTTCCCCCTTTTTTTCGGGCTTTGCCGGCTCGTAGGTATAAAAAGCGTAGTTATCGGGATTTTCGGCGCGAGCGCACATCGCGGCATAAACCTTTTCCCGAAGCTCGGCTTGTCTGTCGCGGATCGTCGCGCCGTGGCTTTCAAACGGGCCGTCTACATAAACGACGATTCTCGGATTTCCTCTTTTTGACCGGCGGTAAGTCACGGTGAAGCAGAAAACGGGCGCGCCGTCCCCCGCCGGATAGCGGAACGAGGTCGAGGGAAACGGCCGGATCCCGGTATAATATGGCCAAATATGTGCCTCCGGATAGATGACGACGCTGTGTCCCTCCGAAATGCGCTGTTCGATCGCGGCGGAGAAGCCCTTGAAGCCGCCGAGCGTCGTCGGTGTCGGGAGCGCTCCCATCATCATGATGAGATTTTTCGTCCCTCTTGCCGCGATATTGTCGGGATTGACGATGACATAAGCATCCTTCGGAAAGGTGATCATGTTATGGATAAACGCATCGCCCGGAATTTGCGTGTGATTTCCGTACAAAAAATATCCGCGGTCGCGGTGATCTCGCAGCTTTTCTTTCCCGACGATTTTCAGGCGGAATTTCAAAAAGCAGTAAAGATAAGCAAACGGCGTCATCACGATTCGATACACGAAGAATGCGGCGGCGCGCCAGAAAATGTTTTTTCTGATATAGGGAAAGTCCGAGCCGACCTCGACCTTTCTGCGCTCCCCGACGCCGGAGAATTCGTCGTTTACCGGGTCGTCATAATGAAATGTTTTTCGCTTCACGGAATG
>URZF01000059.1 GCA_900552255.1 uncultured Eubacteriales bacterium
ATGGGATAAATATCCATAAATTGCAGACAAGATATCGGGTTCCCTGCAATGCTCCGGGATTTCCGTCGTATCGAGAGCCCGGCAAACTGCATTTTGCGTAAGGCTTTTTGTATATTCCGCGGCGGAAATGAATTTTTTTAAGGGGACCGCCTTTGTATCGAGACTGCGAAACAATGCGATAAACAGTCTGATAAAACCGCAAAGGAACGCGATGATGACGGCTGTTCCGATCATTCCCGGGATCTGTATGTATTCTACCGATCCAAAACGCATATAATAATACGACCAAACGACAAGCAGGGCAGGCAGAAAAGCGCTTATGACAGTCCCAAACGCGATAAACCAAAGAGGCTCTTCTGTACGGATATTTTGATATCTTTCCGCATTCGGGATTTGTTTTGTCAAAGCCTGCTTGCTGTCCGCCATTTTATAAAGACAAGTGAGAAGTCGGTCTGTCCGCTGGATATCGCGCTGGGCATGGGTCACTTTTTTTAGAAGAACAAGCGTATCTTTGTTTTGCATGACTTCTCCTTTGGCGCTGCGATTTTTAGCTGTTTTCTCTATTTTAGCGGATAATCCGCTAAAAGTCAATAGCGGATTATCCGCTATGATAAGATTCAATGTAGAGAAAGAGAACGGATCGGGGATAGGGAATGTATAGGAGAATACGTGATCTGCGCGAGGACGCCGATTTGACGCAGCGTGAAATCGCGGAAATATTGAATTGCAGTCAGCGTGTTTACAGCAATTATGAAAGGGGAGAGCTCGATATCCCCACGGAGATCTTGATAAGACTTGCGAATTTGTACGATACGTCGGTGGATTATATTTTGGGCAGAACCGACCGTCGGGAATGGAAAAAATGACCGGGTGACGGAAGCATGCGCTTCTGTCGTCCGGCCATTTTTATAGTGGATGGAATACTTGAAAATGCGCTTTATTGGCAGGAAAGAACGTCGATGACGGTTTCTCCGCTTATGATTTTCAGCGGTATTTTCGTCGCCGCGTCGATGTAGAGCGTCATGTCGTCACAGGTGCATATGTATACGGCGATTCCGCCGACGGTTTCACTCTTGATTTTCCAGAGCGAGCCGCTGGAAAGCCGGAAGAGAGACCCCCATTTTGCCGCTTTCAGCTTTTCCGCGGAGGAAAGCGGCATCGATGTTCCGTCATATTCGATCAGCGCTTCGTTTTCACCTATCACAAAGCGGATCCCCTCTGTTTCGTCATCGCCGCAAAGCTCGACCGTGTCCTTTTCTCCGAGTGTGATTTTCGCAGAAAACTCATCGCCGTCGCTTATTTTGACTTCAAATACTGCGCCGTCCTTCTGATAGGATAAAAGCTCCGACATGCTCGGCGTCCCGCCGCAGGAAAAAAGCAGCAGACAAAGCGCGGATAAAACGATGGCTGCAATCAGTTTTTTCATAATGCCCCCTGAAAAAAAGAATTCTATCTCCAATATATTCGTTTTAAAAAAATCTATTCCGATGTTGAAAAAGAAAGGCTCTTATGCTATAATCTTTCATATCGGCAGCGGAGCGCCGGCTTTGGCTGCGATTGGATCAGATGCCGCTCTTTGGCGAAGCGGCGGAATCTTTATGAGGACGAAAAGGAGCAGGATAGTATGACGCTTGTGATTATGGCGGCGGGAATGGGGAGCCGCTTCGGAGGAATGAAACAATTGACGCCGCTCACGGACGAGGGCGAATATATCATGGATTTTACAATCTATGACGCCGTGCTTGCCGGATTCGACAAGTTTATTATCATCATCAAAGAGGAGCACGAGGAGTTGTTCGAGGAAAAACTCGGACGCAGGCTCCGCAAAAACGGAATCGATATCCGGTATGCCTATCAAAAGCAGGAGCTTCCCGCGGGCTTTACGGTGCCGGCGGGCAGAACCAAGCCCTTCGGGACGGGACATGCCATCATGTCGGCGGGCAGAATCGACGACAACTTCGGCGTTGTGAATGCGGACGACTGCTACGGACGCGACGCCTTTATAAAGCTTGCATCCTTTCTGCGTGAAGCACGCGACGGAGAGCGGGCGCATTACTGCATGGTCGGCTATCAGGTAAAAAATACGCTGAGCGAAAACGGCAGCGTGTCCCGCGGCGTGTGTCTTGCGGATAAGGCGGGCTATCTTGTGCGTATCGAGGAGCATAAAAAAATCGAGCGGCGGGCAGACGGCACCATTATCAATACATTTGACGACGGAAGCGTGTGTATTCTTCCGGAGGATACGACGGTTTCGATGAACTGCTTCGGCTTTACGCCGTCCTTTACCGAGCATTTGGAGGAGATGTTCCTCCGCTTTTTGGAGGAGAATCGCGCGGATTTATCCAAATGTGAATTTTTCCTACCCTCCGAGGTGCAGGAGCTGATCGATACCGGCCGCGCCGATGTGAAAATCCTCGCCTCTGACGCTGTGTGGCAGGGCGTTACCAACCGTGCGGACAGCGAGATTTTCCGCGCATTTATGCGTGCGGAGAAGGCGGCGGGCGTTTATCCTGCCCGTCTTTGGAAAAACGAAGCATAAACAGGTGTGGAAATGACGCAGATCAGTGAGATATTTTTATGGTTCATGCTGTACAGCATCATCGGCTGGGCTTATGAGACGGTCATTTGCTCCCTTATCAAATATCACAGAGTGATCAACCGCGGCTTTTACATCGGGCCATACTGTCCGATCTACGGAATCGGCGCCGTCATATGTTTTCTTCTTCTTGACGATATCCGATATCAGATCCCCGGAATAGGCGGTGTGCTTGTCATTTTTATCCTGTCCGGCTTTATCGCCTGTACGATCGAATATTTTATCTCATGGCTGATGGAAAAGCTGTTCCATGCAAGATGGTGGGATTACAGCGACAGACCGTTCAATCTGAACGGCCGTATCTGTCTCGGCGGTTTTTTGGTGTTCGGCGCAGGCGTGACGCTGGTTTTGTACTTCGTACAACCGCTTTTGATGAAGCTGACGGGAATGCTTTCACCGTTTTGGACGAATCTGATCGCCGGAATTCTTGCCGTCATATATGCGGCGGACGCGGTCGTCTCGCTTTGCAGCTGCTTTGGATTCAGCAAAACGATGCGGCGCGTCCATGACGAGCTTGAGCGCCGAATCGACGTTCATATGGACGCGCTCACCGAGAAAGCGGCGGCGCATGAGAACAGCGCGTTTGCAAAGGCGGGGCGAAGTGTTCTTGTCAAGTACCATGATTTCAGCATGAGCCTCAAAAACAGAGAGATCCGTTTTTTGAAGGCCTTTCCCGGATTGAAGGTGCCGTCCCTGCGGGAGAGCGGTTTTGTCGAAAAGCTTCGTGAATATATGAAAAAAGACAGTCATGACAAAACGGAAAAATGAGCAGTTCCGATACAGGAGGAGAAAATGAAGCGTCTTATTCTGGTGGGCGGAACGATGGGCGTCGGCAAAACGGCGCGCGCCTTGCGCCTGCGGGCGCGGGCTTCCAGCCGTGCAGATTTGCCGCACGGCGAATGTTGGCTTGCCGAGCGAAGCGAGAGCAAACAACTGTCGGGAGCCGTGGGTATACACTTCTCAGCAGATGGATGAGAGTCCGAGACGGGAGTCTCGGTAAATCTTTTGGTACTTTTCTCTTTACGGAGAAAAGTACATATCTTTCTCCTTTGGCAAGGAGAGAACGTATGCTTTTCTTTACAGAAAGAAAAGCATCAAAAGAACTGCAAGCGTACCGCTTGACCGTTTGTGCAACCGGCAGCGGTTCGATGGCGGCTATGAAAGACGGCATCCACGCTCGCGGGGCTCGCGTGATCCGTCAACCGCCGCCCCTTTCGCAAGCATCGCGCCGGAGGGCGCTCACACGGCGCGCGCCTTGCGCCTGCGGGCGCAGACTTCCCAGCGGCAATCACTTCCCGCACGGCGGATGGTGGCCTGTGCGAGCCTCGCGAGCACTGCAACACCTTTCGAGCCGTGGGTATGCACTTCCCAGCAGAAGCATGGGAGTTTGAGGCGAAACCTCAACGACTCTTTTCGTCGTTTTCTCGTCGGTGAGAAAACGACATATCATCTCCTTTGGAAAAGGAGAAAAGGAACTCATAAGGGATTATCCCTTATGAGTTCCTTTTTTATGTTTCAATTCCCGCGAACTGCGACATATAGAGATTATAATACACGCCCTTTTGACTAAGCAGCTCGTCGTGATTTCCGGCTTCGCATATCCGACCGCCGTCGAGAACGATGATCTTATCCGCATCCCGGATGGTGGAAAGCCGATGTGCGATGATGAGCGTCGTTCTTCCGTGCATCAGATGCAGCATTGCCTCTTGAATGTGCATTTCCGTGCGGGTATCGACGCTGGAGGTGGCCTCGTCAAGTATCAGGATTTTCGGATCGGCAAGCACGGCGCGTGCAATCGAAAGCAGTTGTCTCTGCCCATTGCTGATATTGCCGCCGGCCTCTGAAAGCTCGGTGTCATATCCCTCCGGCATTCGCTCAATGAAGCTGTCGGCATTTGCAGTAGCCGCCGCTTCTCTTATTTCCTCGTCGGTGGCGTCCAGCCTGCCGTAACGGATATTCGCACCGATCGAATCGGAGAAAAGCACGGTATCCTGCAAAACGATCGCGATGTTCTTTCGCAGCGAATCCTTGGTAATGTCCCGAATGTCGGTGCCGTCGAGGAGAATCTCGCCGGAATCCGTCTCATAGAACCGCGTCAGGAGATTGATGATGGTCGTCTTGCCGGAGCCGGTCTTTCCGACGATGGCGATCTTTTGCCCCTTATCGACCTCGAGACAGAAATCCTTTAACACCGGCTCTCCCGGCACATAGGAAAAATTGATATGCCGGAACGACAGTCTGCCCGTGATTTCATCGCGGTCCAGCACGATTTTCCCTTCGTCGATTTCCGACGGCTCATCCATGATTTCAAACACGCGCTCCGCGCCTGTCACCGCGTTGAGGATCGAGGTATACTGGTTTGCGATTTCATTGAGCGGCCTTGTGAATTGCTTGGAGAACTGGATGAAAAGGAATACCGTGGTGACGCTGAAGCGTCCGTTGATCGCGAAGGCCACGCCGGCGGTGACGATGAGGAGAAATCCGATGTTGTTGATGATGTTCATGAGCGGGCCCATGACGCCGCCGAAGATTTCAGCCTTGATGCCCGTCTTTTTCAGAGCGGCGCTGGTTTGGCGGAATTCTTTTTTTATCTTTTCCTCTCTGGAAAACGCGATGATCGTCCGGTATCCCATGACGCTTTCCTCCACCTCGGCGTTGAGCTCGCCGAGCAGCTTTTGCTGTGCCGCGAAATACCGTCTGACACGTTTGGTTAAAAACGTCGTGGCGAGCAGTGTGAGAGGGATCGTGACGATACTGATGAGAGTCATTTCCCAGCTGTAATAAAGCATGATGCAGAATGCGCCGATGATGGTGATGACACTGGAAATAAGAGAGGTCACCGACTGCGAGATCGTATTGGAGATATTTTCGATATCGTTGGTCATACGGCTCATGATGTCGCCGTGCGGATGATTGTCGGTGTATCCGATGGACAGCTTCTCGATGCGCCGGAAAAGATCGCCCCGCATGGTTTTTACCGTCTCCTGAGAGAGCTTGGCGGAGAGCCGGCTCTGTATGTAGGAGAACAGCGACGACGCTATAAACAGTACGGCGAGCACACCGAGAATCCGGATCATCGCATCGAAATCGACGACAGGCTTCCCGCTCGATGTCGTCATCTTTCCGCCCATCGACTCGGGCGTCAGATAGTCGAGCGCTTTCGTCTGCATGGTCGGCGCGATGAGCGTGACCGCGGCGGAGGCGATGACGCAGATGATCATGATAATGAGAAGGATCTTATTTTTTCCGATGTAGCCGAGGAGCTTGGAAACGGTCTTTTTGAAGTTTTTCGGCTTTTCCGCCACCATAGGGCCTCTGGGGCCTCCGGGGCGGCGTCCGCCGGGTCCCATCATCATGTCGATGTCGGAGCTTTTTTCCTTTTTCGGTTCGTTATTCAATTTCCTCACCCCGTTTCAGCTGAGAATAATAAATGTCGCGGTATATCTCGCTTGATTCCATGAGCTCCTCGTGGCTGCCCGAGGCGGCGACCGTTCCGCCGTCGAGAACGAGAATCCGGTCGGCACTCATAACGGAGGCGACACGCTGAGCGATCGTGATGACGGTAAGCGTGCCTTCTTTCTCGCGAAGCGCTTTTTGCAGCTTGGCGCTGGTGGCGAGATCGAGCGCGGACATGCTGTCGTCGAAGATGATGACCTCAGGCTTCTTTAAGAGGGCGCGCGCGATGGCAAGACGCTGCTTTTGTCCGCCGGAAAGGGAAGCGCCCTTTTCGGCGATCATCGTATCATATCCTGCGGCGAAGCCCATGATAAATTCATCCGCCTGCGCGACTTTTGCCGTTTCCCGAAGCTCCTCGTCGGAGGCGGATTCATCTCCCCAGCGCAGATTTTCCGCGACGGTGCCGGAGAAAAGCTCGCTTTTT
Organism: uncultured Eubacteriales bacterium; assembly: GCA_900552255.1. GTDB lineage: Bacteria > Bacillota > Clostridia > Oscillospirales > CAG-272 > QALR01. Next base: position 6,477 of record URZF01000059.1, read on the forward strand.
TGAAGGACAAACGAAATTTTCGAGCGCAGAGTATCCAGCGAGTAATCCTTTATGTTTACACCGTCAAGGAGGATTTCTCCCTCCGTCGGATTGTAAAAACGAGGAATCAGGCTGACAAGCGTCGTCTTACCGGAGCCTGTCGCGCCGAGAATGGCGAGATTTTCTCCGGATTTTATATCGAGGTCGATGTCATGGAGCACCGGCTCGCCGGACGTGTCCGGATAGCGGAAGGATACGCTGCGGAACACGACATGACCGGGCTTTTCCTCCTCACCGGTTCCCTCATAGACGCCGTCTGTGATGGTGGGAACGCAGTCGAGCACCTCATTGATACGCTTTGCGGAGGCCTGTGCTCTCGAGATGAACTGGAACATCGTGGATATCATCATGACGGAGTTTAAAATCTGCATGATATACTGAATGACGGCCATGACTTCGCCGACTTCGATGGCGCCGTGACCCACCTCGATTCCGCCGATCAAAATGACCGCGATGACGGCGATATTCATGACCACCATCATGAGCGGGGAGAGCAGCGCCATGATATACTGTACGCGCAGCATGACGGCGAAAAGGTTGCCGTTCGCTTTGTCAAAGCGCTTGGTCTCGTGCTCCTCACGCACGTATGCCTTGACGACGCGCGCGCCGGATACGTTTTCTTGGACGACGGAGTTGACGTCGTCAAGTCTGTCCTGTACCTGCTCGAACATCGGCTTGATCTTGCGCATGACCAGATAGACGATCAGAAGCTGGATCGGAAGCGAGACCGCGATGACGATGCCGAATTTGATATTCAGAGAGATCGCCATGATGATGCCGCCGACGAACATGATCGGCGCTCGGAAAAAGGAGCGCAGTCCCTGCGCTATGAAATTCTGCACCATCGTGACGTCGTTCGTCATCCTTGTGACGAGGGAACCGACGGTGAATTTATCTGTCTGCTCCGGTGAGAGCGCCATCACATGAGCGAAAGCGTCCTGACGAAGATCGTTGCCGAAGCTCTGAGAGGCCGCGGAAGCAAAGCCCGCCGCGCCGACGCCCGTGACGCCGCCGAGAATGACGAGAATCATCATTTTGACGCCGTAGCTTGCGACGATGCTCATGCCTTCCGATACGGATCCTGCATAAATGCTGTTGTTGACGATATCGGACATGATCGTGGGCAGCGAGAGATCGACGAGGACCTCCGCGATCATGAACAATGGAGAAAAGATCGCGATATACCAATAAGGCTTGAGGTATTTGAAAAGCTTTTTCATATGCCGGTCGGGGTCCTTTCCGCTGTCTCGTTGGATTCCAAAATGTTGTCCCGGATCTTTTTGAGGCAGCGCAGAAGGACTTCCTCCTCGGTTTTATCGATGCCGGAAAGCATGATCCTTTCAAATTCCATGATGTTTTCGCGGTGTTTGAGATCGAGCTCGCGTCCCTTGTCGAGCAGATATACGCGGGTTTGGCGCATATCGACGGCGTCGGTCTCGCGTTTCACAAGTCCTTCCGCCTCCATGCTTTTGAGTGCGACGCTGACGGTCGGCGCCTTGAGATGCGTTCCCCTTGCGATGGAAAGCTGTGTCACGCCGTCGCCGCGCGCAAGGAACATCAGCACCTGCCGATATCCGTTTTTAAATCCGAGCTCCTCGGATTTTTCCCGCATCCTGTCGCGGAACAGCTTAGAGATTTCGTTGATAAGCATACTGGGATTGGGTTTCCTGAGAGATTTTTCGTCCATAGTTTAATGCTTATTTAACATGATGTTGTAA
>URZF01000060.1 GCA_900552255.1 uncultured Eubacteriales bacterium
AATGGGAAATAGATTTTATACTTCTGAATAAAATATATTATACAGAGATATAAAATTGGAAAAATGCCGATTGGAGAGCTTTTTGTATATATCCCTTTTATCTTGCATTTATATGACGGGTGTGATATAATAAATGAAAATTTTGGGAAATCAGTGCAGGAGGCGTCTATGACAAAGCGGGATTATGAAAAGCTGAAAGCCTATATGCAGAGGTGCGCCTCCGACGGTTCACACGACGAAGAGCACGTTTACCGCGTACTGTATGCGGCGATGGAAATCGCCGAAGCGGAGGAAAATGTCGATTATGACGTGTTGATCGCGGCCTGTCTGCTCCATGATATCGGCAGAGCGGAGCAGCTTGCCGATCCCTCCCTGTGTCACGCGGCCGTCGGCGCGGAAAAGGCATACCGTTTTTTGCTGGCGGAAGGCTTCGGCGAGGCTTTTGCCGCCCATGTGCGGGATTGCATCGCGACGCACCGCTTCCGTTCGGATGCGCCTCCTGTGAGCATCGAGGCGAAGATCCTGTTTGACGCTGATAAGGTGGATGTATCGGGCACGTTCGGCATTGCCCGTACCCTCATGTATAAGGGCGGACAGGGCGAACCGCTGTATTCCGTCTTGCCGGACGGGGCGGTTTCCGAGGGAAAAGAGGACAAGGAGCCTTCGTTTTTTCAGGAATATTATACGAAGCTGAAAAATATCTATTCCCACTTCTATACAAGGCGCGGCGAGGAAATCGCTTATTCCCGCAAATCCGCTGCGGAAGCTTTTTACCGTGCCATGCTCGCGGAGGCGAGAGCGGCCTATGCGGCAAAGCCCTTGCTTGACGGAAAGCTGACCGAAAACGAAGGGGCGGCTTCTGCGGAAATGCAAACGGTGGAGACAAAAAACGGCGTAATTGCCGTCGTTTCCGGCGGGGAAACGCTTATTCGGGATACCGATTCCGCGATGGAGCTTATCATGAACATCAAATATAAAACCGGTGCGGAAAAAATCGCGGTCGAAAAGACCGCGATTACGGAGGATTTCTTTGTCTTGAGCACCGGACTTGCCGGCGAGATTCTGCAGAAGCTCACAAATTACCATATCAAAATCGCAATTTGGGGCGACTATTCGGGTTATACCAGCAAGCCGCTGCATGATTTTATTTATGAGAGCAACAAGGGCGGCGACGTGTTTTTTACGGCGACCGAAGCGGAGGCGGTTGCACGGCTTTCCGGCGTTTGAAGAAAAGATGATCAAAAAAGGGACTGCATAAGCAGTCCCTTTTGATTTTTCGGCTTATACGCCCTCTTTGGAGCGGCGCATTTTCTCAATGGTGGTGAAATTGTGCGTCGGTGTGTAGCCCGCGATCGGCATGATCTTCTCATGAATCGCGTCGATGATCGTGTCCGCCTGCGGGAAGAAGTGCTTCTCCAGCTCGTGTGCGGGCGTGATCCAGTTGCGGGAGGCGACGACAACCGGCGGCGCATCGAGATAATCGAACGCCATCTCGGTGATGTTGGACGCCATATCGCGCATGACGGAACCGCGCTCACAGGCGTCGCCGACAAGGACGATCTTGCCCGTCTTTTTGACGGACTCGATCACCTTTTCGTAATCGAACGGCACGATGGAGCGTGCGTCGATGACCTCGGCGGAAATGCCGTACTGCTCTTCGAGAATCTTTGCGGCTTCCAGCGCGCGGTAGAGAACCGCGCCGATGGTCAGAATCGTGACATCCTTGCCACTCTTCTTGACGTCCGGCTCGCCGATGCGGATTTCATAGGTGCCCTCCGGAACGCCGCCCTCGTGGAACTCCTCGCCCTTGTCGTAGATTCTTTGGCTTTCAAAGAAGATGACGGGGTCGGTGCCGTTCAGCGCCGCGGTCATCAGGCCCTTGGCGTCATAAGGCGTTGCGGGGAATACGACCTTGAGCCCCGGAATATGCGCGGTGAGCGCCGTCCAGTCCTGACTGTGCTGCGCGCCGTACTTGGAGCCGACGGAAACGCGGAGCACGATCGGCATTTTGAGAATGCCGGCGCTCATGGATTGCCATTTTGCGATTTGGTTGAAGATCTCGTCGCCCGCGCAGCCGATGAAGTCGGCATACATCAGCTCGACGATTGCGCGGCCGCCGCACATCGCATAACCGACGGCGGATCCGACGATGGCGGCCTCCGAGATCGGCGCGTTGAAGAAGCGGTAGTAGGGAACCGCCTCGGTCATCTTCTTGTAGACTCCGAACGCGCCGCCCCAGTCGCGGTTGTCCTCACCGTAAACGATGAGCGTGGGATCCTCGTAGAACTTGTCGATGATCGGCTCAAAGAGACCGTCGCAGATGTTGTAGCGCTTCATCTTGGAAACGGGCTTGCCGTCGGCATCGAAGGCCGTGCGGACTTTGCCGGCGATATCTTTCACGCGCGGGACCTCATCCTTGGGCATGAGCATTTCGGCGGGACGGTTGTCGAGGGACGGCTTTTTCTCGTTCGAGAACATGATGGATTCGATCGCGTCGGGATTCTTGTCGAGGTCCATGCGCGGAGAGAGCGACTCGTCGATCGCCATTTTGCAGATCTTCGTCATGCGGCGCACGATCGTGTCGTGAATGGCGTCCAGCTCGGATTCCGAAGCGATGCCGCCGAGAATGAGCTTCTCACGGTAGGCCTTGATCGGATCGGCTGCCTTCCACGCTTCGATTTCCTCGGGCGTGCGGTAGGTGGAGGAGTCGGACGGGGAATGGCCGGACACACGGTAGGTGACGACCTCGAGCAGCGCCGGACCCTCGCCGCGGACGAGCAGCTCCTTCTTTCTTGCGAACGCATCGATAACGGCGAGCGGATCGTAGCCGTTCACGCGCTCCGCGTGCATCTGCTCCGGATTGACGCCCGCGCCGATGCGCGCCGCCATCTTCCAGCCCATCGTCTCGCCGGCGGTCTGTCCGCCCATGCCGTAGTGGTTGTTGAAGATGTTGAAGAGGATCGGCATACCGCCGTCGCGGTCCCAAAGCTCACGGATCTGGTCCATCGCGGACATATTGAGCGCCTCGAGCACAGGGCCGCGTCCCATCGCGCCGTCGCCGCAGTTGGCGACGACGATGCCTTTCTTGGCGTTGCTCTTTTTATAAAGCGCGGCGCCGAGCGCGATGCCGGCGGAACCGCCGACGATGGCGTTGTTCGGGAAGATGCCGAACGGGATGAAGAAGGCGTGCATGGAGCCGCCGAGTCCGCGGTTGAAGCCCGTGGTTCTGGCAAAGACCTCGGCGAGCGCGCCGTAGAGCAAGAAGTCGATGGCAAGCTCCTTGACGTTGCCGCGGACCTCCTCGGTGCCCTCGACGACCTTCAGAATCGAGCCTCCGAGGAACTCCTTCATGATGGTATAGAGCTCATTGTCGGAGAGCTTGTGAATGGCGGAAAGTCCTTTGGCAAGGATTTCGCCGTGGCTTCTGTGCGAGCCGAACGTATAGTCGTTGATGTCAAGGCAGTAGGCCTCGCCGACGGCGGACGCCTCCTGCCCGATGGAAAGGTGCGCGGGACCGGGATTGGAATATTCGACGCCGTTGTAAACGCTCTTCGTTTTGATGTCGTTCAGCATCGTCTCAAACTCACGGATGACCGCCATATCGCGGTAGATGCGGATAAAATCGCTCTTGGAATAGATGCGTTTTTCGTCGTCAAGGGAAAGATTGTACTGGCAGACGGGAATATCGTGGAATTTGATGTAACCGGGCTCAAAGACCTTTCCGGGATCGACGTATTGACTCTTTGGCATGATAAAACTCACTTTCTCGGCAGAGTGAAATTTATAAAGGGGAGGACGCTGCCGCCGTTCGCTCCCTCTGTGACCGCAGCAGCGGATTAAGTCAAGAACATGGCCTCGCGGATGACCTCGCAGACGGAGGGATGCGGGAACACCAGCTTTTTCACGTCGTCCACGCGCATTTCCTTTTCCACCATCATGGCGGCGCCGTAGATGATTTCGGAGGCGTAATTTCCGATCATGTGAACGCCGAGCAGCGTTTTGTGCGTCTTATCGACGACGAGCTTCACGATACCGTCGCCGTTTTCGTTTTCCGCGATATAGCGTCCGCTGTATTTGAGCGTGACGGAGGTGCAGGCGGCATCCAGTCCCTTTGCCTTGACGCTCTCGGCAGTCTCGCCGACGCAGGCGACCTCGGGATTGGTATAGATGACGGAGGGGATCGAGAGATAATTCACGCGCTCATGGCCGCCCAGCATGTTGGCGACGGCGACCTCGCCCTCGCGGTACGCGGTGTGAGCGAGCATCGATTTGCCGTTCACGTCGCCCGCGGCATAGACGCCCGGCACGCTCGTTTGACAGTATTCGTCGGTGACGACGGCGCCGCGCTCCACGGCGACGCCGATGGATTCGAGTCCGACGCCGGCGGTATTCGCGCGGCGGCCGATGGCGACGAGCACCTTGTCCGCCGGAACGGACTCCGTTTTGCCGTCCTTTTCAAAGGTGACGGCGCCGTTTCCGACCGCCGTTACCTTTGCGCCGAGGATAAATTCGACGCCTTTTTTCTGATAGTTGCGAAGCAGGATTTTGGAGATTTCACCGTCGGTCGGTCCCGCGATGTGGTCGAGCATCTCGACGACCGTGACCTTCACGCCGACGGAATGGAAGTAGGACGCCATCTCCAGTCCGATGACGCCGCCGCCGATGACGACGAGCGAGAGGGGAAGCTCGCGCATATCGAGAATCTCGCGGTTGGTCATCGCAAAGCCCGATTCGACGGACTCTTTGAGTCCCGGGACGGGCGGCACGAACGCATAAGAGCCGGTGCAGAGAAGAAGCTTCTTCGCCTTGTATTCCTTGCCGTCCGCCGCGACGGTGAAGCCCTCCGCGTCGCGTCCCGTGACGGTGCCGAACGCAGAAATTACCTCAACGCCGGCTTTTTTCAGCCTGCCGCCGATGCCGGAGACAAGCGTTCCGACGACCTTGTCCTTGCGTCCGACGACGAAGGCATGATCGATGGAAGAGCCGGCGCAGGTGACGCCATAGGCCTCTCCGTGCTTGGTATAATCGTAAATTTTTGCGCTGTAAAGCAGCGTCTTGGTCGGGACGCATCCCTCATTGAGGCATACGCCGCCGAGCGCTTTTCCCTCGAAAAGCAGAGTTTTCATTCCGCTGTGGGCTGCGCGCTCCGCCGCATTGTAGCCGGCGGGACCGCCTCCCAAAACGATTAAATCATACATATCGATCTCCGTTCCGCAGTCCTGTGACTGCTGAAATTATCTCTCAGAAATTATTTTGTTTTTTGTCGGCAGGGAAGATGTCCCTATTGGCGGATCGGGAAAAATAACCGTCGTTTTCCGCATATATGCTTTCCCAGCCCGCAAATCGCTTTTTTCCGTTTTTCTGTTTGCCGAGGGTTTCGTCTTTGATCCGCTTCCATTCCGTCGACAGGTAGATGTCAGCGATCTCGGCAAACAGCCGGCGTTTTTCATTGATTTCGGACGGATAGAGGGCATTTTGGGGCAGATGATTGCAAAGCGGTTCTTTGATTTCAAAGGCGGCCGTAACAAGGCGGATATCCTTGTCGAAGGAAAAGCTGTATAAAGCTCTCAACTCGGAAACCAGTCCGACGATTTCTTTTGCGGTCTGCGTTTTTTCCGGATCTGTCAGCGAACTGACAAAAGACGAGCCGCCATATTTCAAAAGCTCTGAAACGATCTCATGCGTCCGCTCTCTGCGTTTCAGCCTGCACTGCGTGATGATCTGTATGCTGTTGCTTTTTCTTTGAATCAGAGAATTTGCAATCAGTCCTGCAATACCGAGCAGCAAGGTCACGCAGACCGCGGATAGGGAAATGATGTTACCGATCATTGCATTGTCTATGAATAGGATCTCCTTGTCCCCCTGCGGAGGCGTCTTTATTTGACAAGCAGAAGCTCGAAATTTTCGAGCGCCGTGCAGAGCTCGTGCAGAAATCTTGCGGCGGGCGCGCCGTCAAGCGCTCTGTGATCGAACGTGAGAGAAAGCGGGATGCACGGATAGAACACCGCGGCGCCGTTTACCTCCTTGACGCGCCTGGTCAGCGAGCAGACGCCGAGAATGCCGGTCTGCGGCGGATTGATGACGGGGGTGAAGCTTTCGATGCCCGTGGGACCGAGATTGCTCACCGTAAAGGACGCGCCTTTCAGCTTATCGGGGCTGATGGTGCCGGCCTGCGCTTCCTTGATGACCTCTTTCGACGCCTTGGCAAGCTCCGCAAGGGACAGGCGGTCCGCGTCGAACACGGTGGGAACCATGAGTCCGCGCTCGGTATCGACCGCGATGCCCATATGGACGCCGTCGAAATAGCGCATGCTGTCGCCGAGGAAATGCGCGTTGAGGTCCTTGTGATTTTTCAGGATTTTCGCCGCGGCGAAGACGATCATATCGTTGATGGTGATGCTGCCGATGCCCATCGCCTCGCCTCCCGCCTTCAAGGACGCGCGCAGGTTCATGATGGCCGTCGCGTCAAAGGAGGAATTGAAAGTGAGCTGCGCCATTTCGGAAAGGGAAGCGTGCATCGATTTCGCGATGACTTTCCGGATCTGCGGCAGCTTCACATCGGTATAACCCGTTCCGCAGGCTGCGGGCGCGGAGACCGCGGGTGCCGCGGAAACGGCCGCCGGCGCTTCCGCGGCGGCTTCTTCCTTTACAGCGGGCGTCTCGCCGCGCAGGTATGCTTCGGTGTTCGCGGACGTCGTGACAAAGCCCGCGTCGAGCGCGCGGACGATGTCGCGTTCGATGATCCTGCCCTCGGGACCTGTCGGCGTGACGCGGCCGATGTCCGCATCGGTTTTAAGCGCGAGATTTTTGGCACGCGGCGAGATTTTGAGCCGTTCGCCGTCGGCCTCGGATGCCGTGGAGACGACCTCCTCCCGTTCCGGTGCCGCCGCAGCGGGCGCTTCCGCTGCCGGAGCGGCTCCGGGGGCGGGTGTGTCGGATTTTTCGCCCGCGAGCGCGGAGATATCCTCGCCCTCGGCGCCGATGTAGCAGACGATATCGAGGCAGGGAACGTCGTCTCCCTCCGCCGCGAGAATTTTGAGCAGCGTGCCTTCGACCTCCGCTACCTCGTCGAACGCGGATTTGTCGGTTTCGTAGGAGAACAGAACGTCTCCTTTCGCAACCTTGTCGCCGACTTTTTTCGCCCAAGACGTGATGATGCAGCTTTCCACGCTTTGACCTTGTCTCGGCATGATTACAGCAGTTGCCATAAAAACTCCATTCCCGGCGGACATTTAAAGTATTTTTTCTCCGGGATCCGCTCCGCCGTGCGGGAACCGGTGATGGGTTTACGTGATTTCCATGATGTCCGCGCCGCCGCCCGCGAGATATTCCCGGTATTCGGCGGGAAGTGTTCCGTCCGTGATGATCGTCTGCGCACTGTCCGGCGTGCAGAACGTATAGGGCAGACACCGGTCGAGCTTGTCGCGGTCCATGAGGATCGCGACGCGGCGGGCTTTTTTGACGATATGCCGCTTCAGCTCGCATTCGGAGTAGTTTCCGCAGGTAAAGCCCGAGGAGGACGAGCAGCCGGAGGGGACGATGAACGCGAGATCGATGTTGATGTCGTCGATGAAGCGCAGCGCCTGCATCCCGGAGACAGAGAGGTTGTCGTGATTGATGATCCCCCCGACGAGATTGACCATGACGCGCTGTTTTTTCGCAAGCTCGATCGCTACGTGCGGACTTGTCGTGGTGATGGTGATCTGCATGTCGGGCAAAACCGCCGCAAGCCGCAGCGCCGTCGTACCGGAATCAAGAAAAACCGAACGGCTTTCGGCGGCAAGCTTTGCCGCCGCCTCGGCGATTTTGGATTTTCCCTCGGGATTTTCAAAAAGCCGCTTGCCGAATTCGTCCTCCATGGAGGTCTTGATGAATTTCATGGATTTTGCGCCGCCGCGCACCTTGATGAGCTCGCCCTTTTCTTCGAGAAGATTGATGTCGCGCCGCAGCGTCATGCTTGTGACGTCCGGAAACATATTTTCAAGCTCCGAAAGGGAAACGAACGGCTTTTCCGCCAGCAGATCCCGTATCCTCTTTCGCCTGTTTTCCGGCATACGCACCTCCTTACGCCGCCGTCTGCGATGGGAAACGGCGGATATGTGAACGGGACG
>URZF01000061.1 GCA_900552255.1 uncultured Eubacteriales bacterium
TGTTTTTTTTAGTATACCATGCGGTGTTAATTTTGTCAATAATTGTAAATAAATTTCTTGAATTTCGTCGAAATATACAAAATTTTAAGGGCGGTGATTGCAATTTTAGGTAAAATATTCTCAATAATCAGCATAATTTCCTTACTTTTTGCAATTTTCACTGGAAATTTGTCGCAGCTTGCAGGCGCGATTCTCGACGGCGCATCGAAAGCGGTCACACTCACGATCGCGCTCGTCGGCGTGATGGGACTTTGGAGCGGCGTCATGCGTGTGCTCGAGGACATCGGCGTCTGCCGGATGATCGCAAAAATCATATCGCCCATCTTAAAATTTATTTTTCCGGAAACCTGCCGGAAAGGCATTGCAACGGAAGAGGTCGCCGCCAACATCAGCGCCAATATGCTGGGACTCGGCAATGCCGCCACTCCTATGGGCATCAAAGCCATGCAGGAGATGAGCAAAGCAAACGGAGGAAGCGACACGGCTTCAAACGATATGATCACGTTCGTCGTCATGAATACCTGCGCGATTTCCCTCATGCCGACGACGCTGATCGCGCTGCGACGGGCGGCGGGCTCGGAAAATCCGTTTGAGATCCTGATTCCCGTCTGGATCTGCTCGGCAGTATGTACGGTGGTCGCCGTCTTTTTCGCCAAAGCCTTTGCCGTCTTTTCCCGCGGCGGAACCAAAGCGAAAGCGCCGTCCCCAAAAGATAAAAAACAAAAAAATATCAGCGCGAAGCCGGAGCGGTCATAATGGAAATTCTCGCGTCCGCCGTCATCTGCGGCGTAATTGTAATCGTGGGAGCCGCCCTTCTTTTCTCCAAAAAGACATCCTTTGACAATTTTCTCGAGGGAACCAAAGACGGCATCAAAATCTGCAAAAATCTTCTGCCGACGCTGATTATTCTGATGGTTTCGGTTTCCATGCTGTCCGCTTCCGGCTTTGTCGATTACCTTGCAAGCCTCATCGCACCCGTCTGTGAAAAAATCGGGATCCCCTCCGAAATTCTGCCCCTTGTCATCATGCGGCCGGTATCGGGCAGCGCCTCCAACGCGATGATCGCGGAGCTGTTTGAAAAATACGGCGCCGACAGCTTTGCAGGCAAGGTCGCCTCCGTCCTTCTCGGCTCGTCGGATACGATCATTTATGTCTGTGCAGTGTATTTCGCGTCGGTCGGCGTCAAAAAAACGCGCCACGCCCTGCCCGCAGCCTTTGCCGCGATGCTGTTCTGCGTGTTTTTTTCCTCCCTTGTCTGCCGTCTGCTGTTTCCTTAAATATCGCGTCTGCCGTCGAGCGCGCGCAGAAGCGTCACCTCGTCCGCATATTCGAGGTCTGCGCCGACCGGCACGCCGTATGCGAGCCTTGTCACCCGGACGCCGAGAGGCGATATCAGCTTGGAAAGATACATCGCCGTCGTCTCTCCCTCGATATTGGGATTGGTAGCGATAATGATTTCCTCGATTTCCCCCGTTTTAATCCGTTCCAAAAGCTCTTTTATCCTCAGATCGTCGGGGCCTACGCCGTCCATCGGTGAGATTGCGCCGCCCAGCACGTGGTAGGTGCCGTTATATTCCTTCACCCTTTCCAGCGCCATGACGGTTTTCGCGTCCTCGACCACACAGACGACCGAGCGGCTGCGGCGCTCGTCCGAGCAAATGCTGCAAACCGGCTTATCGCTCAGATTCCCGCAGACCTCGCACCTTGTGATATCGCGCTTCGCCGCAATGATCGCATCCGCGAATGCCTTCGCGTCCTCCTCGCTCATTTCGAGCACGGAAAAGGCATATCGGACTGCCGTCTTTTGTCCGACGCCGGAAAGACGGCAGAACTGCTCGATCAGCTTTTGAAGCGGAAGAATATACTCCATAAAAAGCAGCCCGCCTATCTTATAAAAGTCCGGGCATACCGGGCATTCCCGACGTGATCTTTTCCATCTCGCGCTGAGAGGTCTCCTCCACGCGGCGGATCGCCTCGTTGATGCCCGCCGTCAGGATATCCGAAAGCGTTTCCACATCCTCAGGATCCACGACCTCCGGCGCGATATCGATCGACAGGATCTCCTTTTTGCCGTTTATTTTGATCTTGACCGCTCCGCCGCCGGCGGATATTTCGTATTCGCGCGTTTCCAGCTCCGCTTGGAGCGCCGCCATATCCTCCTGCATCTTCTGCGCCTGCTTCAGCATGGCGTTCATGGAGGGTCCTTGTGGTACTCTTGCTTTCATATTTTTCAATTCTCCTTCATAATGTTTTCATAAAGATCAAAGCTTTGCGTCATCACTCGTCACGCCGTCCATCTCCACAAGATCGTCGATCGGCTCGCGAAGACCGCCCGCGTCCTCTCTCACCGCGCCGATGATGTCCGTCGGCTGATAGCTTCCGCCGGCAGCATTGATCGCCGCACAGACCGATTTCTTACGGTCATCGTTCAGAAGAGAGACGGCAAAGGCATTTTCAAAATAGATATAGAACCGACCGTCCGAGCCCTCATAAGCAGACGCCGTCTGTAAAAACGGCGCAATCAAAGCCTCCGTGGCGGACAGCTTTCTCACCACCTCCGGCCATTTCCGGAAGCCCCGCAGCTGCTTGCTGTGGGATTTTTCTTTTTCCGGCGAAGGCGGCGGAGTGGGAGCTGCCTCTTTTGGAGGTTCGGCGGAAACGGATTTCTTCGAGATCTGCGGGACATTTTCCGATACGGGGGCGGGTGCTCTCGCTGAAACCGAAGGTGCGGAAACGACAGCATTTCCTCCCGCAAGCTTATCCTCAAGCGCCGAGATTCTTTCAAGAAGCGCCGACGGCTCCGCGGACAAAGAGCTGTCGCAGGCACGGATCAGCGCCATCTCCGCATACAGCTTGGCGCCGGTCGGATTTTTCTGCATGTCCGATTCAGCGGAAATAAAGATTTCCGTCACATATAACAATCGCGGAAGCGTATAAGCGCCCGCCGCGCTTTTCACCGTCTCATCCCGAACGCCCTCCATTCTGACCGCAAGAGCGACAAGCATATCGCGGTAAAACGAAATCAGCTCCCGCCAAAAAACCGCGACATCGCGGGAGGAAAGATAAACGTCGTCAATAACGGCCAATGCCGCATGCGCTTCACGGGCGGCAACGGTGCCGGCAAGCGATGCGAGAAGTGCGCGCGACGAAGCGCCGAGCAGCCTCTCCGCGCCTTCGGCGGTGATCGTCCCGCTCTCGCCGGCGCAGTATTCGAGCATATTGAGCGCGTCGCGCAGCCCTCCCTGCGAAAGCCCGGCGATAAGCTCCAGCGCCGCGGGCTCCGCGGAAATGCCCTCTCCCGCGCAGACGGTTTCAAGCCGCCCTACGATCGCCTCCGAGGAAACCCTGTGAAAATCAAAGCGCTGACAGCGCGAAAGCACCGTCGCCGGTATTTTATGAAGCTCCGTCGTAGCAAGAATAAAGATGACATGCTCCGGCGGCTCCTCCAAGGTTTTGAGCAGCGCGTTGAAGGCCGAAATGGAAAGCATATGGACCTCGTCTATGATATAGACGCGGTATCGAAGATCCGCCGGCGTATAAATCACGCCGTCGCGCAGATCGCGGATGTTGTCGACGCCGTTGTTGCTGGCGGCGTCCATTTCAACGATATCCGTCGCACGGCCCGCGTCGATGGAAAGACAGGACGGGCACTTCCCGCAAGGATTCCCGTTTTCGGGATGCTCGCAGTTCGCCGCCTTGGCGATGATTTTCGCGCAGGTAGTCTTTCCCGTACCGCGCGGTCCGCAGAAGAGGTACGCATGAGAAATTTTCCCGTTCTCGACCTCGCTTTTCAGAATGGACGTGACATGTTCCTCGCCCACGACATCGTCGAACACAGTAGGACGCCATTTGCGGTAAAGCGCCTGATACATGAAAACTCCTCCTCTGCTCCAAAATAAAAAGCGGGATACAAAATCAGGTCATACACCCAAAAATCGAAAGGATCTTACATGCGTGAGCCGTATTCCCCGCTCGGGGCAGGCCGCCTCGTGGCACATCGGTTAAACTGCTTAATGCTGCTCGGTTCCCCGCCTGACATGATTCACAGCCACCGATTGCACGAGACCCACCCGTCATCGCGGGGGCGATACGGCGCAGACCACACAAAATCATCCCTCAAAATGGGAAACCACCCCTGCTGCAGCGGATTGCAGGTGCAGGGCACCGCTAACTCCCCGGCCGGTATGACCTGATTTCATATCTCGCTTTGATCATTATATCAGATTTTCCCGTCGATTGCAATACTTATTTTAAATTTCAAGCGGAAGATTTCCCTGCAAAGTGTTTACAGTTTTTTCACGGCTTTCAGATTGACAGGAGTATAAAACATATGATATAATATCGAATAATTATAGAAAATGCTGATTTTGCTCAAAGGAATCATAAAACAAAGAGGAAAATACAATGACTCACATCAAGAAAATCATATCGGCCGTTCTCGTGGCTGCCATGGCCGCACTCTTTCTCTGCTCCTGCGGCGATCAAAATTCCGAGGTGCCCAGCGGAATGAAGCTTTTGGACAGCGATTTTGTGAACTACAAATTTTATATTCCCGAGGATTGGATCCCCGATATCTCGACAGGCATACTGACGGCCAAGACAAACGACAACAGCAATGTTTCCATGCAGACGATGGCGCCGAGCGGCAGCTATAAAAACGCCGACGAATATTTCCGGACCGATTATTATGCAAAGGTGCAGTCCACTTTCAAAAATACGGCTCTGATCGAGGAAGAATGCAGCACCGAAAACCAACGCTTCGGCAAACAGCAAATCGGCTGCGTAAAATATGTGTATACGGTGGAAAGCGACGGCGTGACCTATAAAATTCTGCAATATTTCACGCTTAACGGAGGATATCTGTATATCTTCACCTACACCGCCGCGGAATCGTTTTTCTCGGAGCATCTCGAAGAGGTGTCCTCCATGGTCCAGAACTTTGTATTCTGAAAAACGAAGATAAAGCCATGACGGAACATTATCTCGACAACAGCGCGACGACGCCGCTTTGCGCCGCCGCCTATGAAAAAATGGAATCTGTGATGCGCCATGTCTACGGAAATCCGTCCTCTCTCCATACACTCGGGCTGGAAGCGGAAAAAATCGTGACGGAAGCGCGGAGCAAGATCCTGACCGCGCTTTGCCCCACAAAATCGGGGCTGCGCACGAAGCCGGAAAATCTCCTTTTCACCGCAAGCGGGACGGAAGCGAACAATCTCGCCCTGATCGGCGCCGCTACGGCGAAAAGCCGCAACCGCGGCAAAAAGATCATCATCGGGGAGACCGAGCATCCGTCGGTCGTCGAAACGGCGCACCATCTGGAAGCACTGGGCTTTCAAATCGTCAAAATCCCGTCCCCGCAGGGCGTATGGGACATGGACGCATACAGGAAAGCGCTGTCGCCGGATACCATTCTTGTTTCCGCCATGCTGGTCAACAACGAAACCGGCGCGGTAAACGACATTGCCGCCGTCGCGGCGGCGGCAAGAGCGGCAAATCCGAACGTGCTGGTCCACTGCGACGCGGTCCAAGGCTTTCTGAAAACGGAGCTCTGCCCTGCCGTCGCCGCCGACATGGTGACGCTCAGCGCACATAAGATCGGCGGTCCCAAGGGCGTCGGCGCCCTCTATATCAACGATAAAATCATCAAAACCCGCGCGCTTTCCCCTGTTATTTTCGGCGGCGGACAGGAACGCGGCTTTCGCTCCGGGACGGAGAACGTCGCAGGGATCGCCGGCTTCGGCGCGGCGGCGGAGCACGGCGCCAAAACGCTTCCTTCTTTTCTCGACGAAATCGCACGGCTGCGCGAAAGATTGGAAAACGAGATCGCCGCATTTGCCGGCTATGGAATTCGGATCAACCGTCCGCAAACAGCCGTGATCGCAAAGCACATCATCAGTCTCACCGTTCCCGGCATCCGCAGCGAAACGCTGCTGCACAGTCTCTCGGCAGACGGCGTATACGTTTCGAGCGGCTCCGCCTGCTCCTCGAATACCGGCCATGCGAGCTATGTTCTGCGCTCCTTCGGACTTTCCGCTGCCGATGCGGACTCGACCATCCGCATCTCGCTCGGCACACAGAATACGGAAGAGGACATCGCGGCGTTCTGCGTTTCGCTGGACAGAGGACTGCAAAAACTGGCAAAAACAAAATGATTTTCAAGATACGGGATTCAAGATGACACCGGAAATTTATTTGACAAAAAGCACCGAGGAGACGGAAATGCTCGGATTTGAATTTTCAAAAGCCCTGAATGCCGGCGACTTTGTCGCCATGTTCGGCGATCTCGGCGTCGGAAAAACAGCGTTCATCCGCGGTGCGGCACACCATCTCGCACCGAGCGCGCGAGTCCAAAGTCCGACTTATACGATCGTAAACGAGTATCCCGGAAAAATTCCCGTCTACCATTTCGACATGTACCGCATCGACGATGAGGAATCGCTTTATGCGACGGGATATTACGATTATACCGGCGGCGACGGCATCTGCTTTGCCGAATGGAGTGAAAAAATCCTCCCGTGGCTGCCGGCAGGATATATCGCCGTCACGATCGAAAAGACAGGCACCGACACGGAGGTCCGGCGCATTACCATCGACCGCACGCCCGGAAAAGGAGGCGCTGAGCAGAAATGAAAATACTGGCAATCGACACCTCGGCGACCGTCGCCTCGGCATCCCTCTGCGAGGACGACGAGCCCATCGCCGTCTATTCTCAAAAATCCGGACTCACCCACAGCCAAACCATACTTCCCATGATACGGGACCTCATGAGGAATACGGGAATGACAATCGACGACATCGACATGATGGCGGTTTCCGCAGGTCCCGGCTCGTTCACCGGCGTGCGCATCGGCATCTCTACTATCAAGGGGCTTGCATTCGGCAAAAACAAGATCTGCGTCGGCGTCTCTACGCTGGAGGCCATGGCGTGGAGCATCGCGTCTTTCTGCATCGACGCGCTCGTTTGTCCCGTCATGGACGCAAGGCGCGGACAGCTGTATACGGCGGTCTTTAAGCCGTATGACGGAAAGCTGATTCGATTGATGCCGGACAGTCTGATCTCGGCGGAGGAGCTCTCGGAAAGGCTCGATGCTTATGACAAGCCGGTTTATTTCACCGGCGACGGTTACGGAATCATAGAGGCAATGTCTCCGTCCTTCATGAGGGAAACGCCCAAGCACGCAAGATGGCAAAGCGGATACGGCGTCGCGATAGCGGCGCTTGAAAGCTATCGTCTTGCCGAGGACAAATCGATCTTTACGGATGTCCTTTTGAGACCGGAATATCTGCGTCCGTCGCAGGCAGAACGCGAGCTCGCCGGGCATACCATATAAAAATTATGTCATTTCCGGAAAAGACCGGAGAAAAGAGAGGAACAAAATATGGCGACAAAACTCGCAATCGCGTCGGATCATGCCGGCGTGGATTACAAAAAAAGGCTCATCGAGCATCTCGAAAAGCAGGGATACGACTGCATCAATCTCGGAACCGATACGGAAGAATCCGTGGATTATCCGGTATATGCCGACCGCGTATGCGGAAAAATAACGAGCGGCGAATGTGAACTCGGCATTCTGATCTGCGGGACCGGTATCGGCATGAGCATCGCCGCGAACAAGCACAGAGGGATCCGCGCGGCGCTCTGCTCCGATACGGAATCCGCCGCGCTCACCCGTCAGCACAACGATGCCAATGTTTTGTGTCTCGGCGCGCGTATCCTTCCCTTTGAAAAAGCGGTACAGGTCACGGACGCTTTCCTTAACGCCGAGTTCCTCGGCGGACGGCACCAAAGGAGAGTCGATATGCTGGAATCCTTTTGAAGCCTGACAATCAAAATTTACAAGAACCAAGATTGCATATTGACTTTTTCTCGACAGAATGCTATAATAATTGTGTAAAAAAT
>URZF01000062.1 GCA_900552255.1 uncultured Eubacteriales bacterium
AGGATGAAATTACGAACAAGTATATGAAATCACCTGAAATAAAGAACAAATGTTCTTGAAATCCGTTGACACACAAATGTTCGCATGATATAATGGCGTCGCAGGGAACAAAAATAAATCGAGAAAGGAGGGCGGTCGCGATGGATGGGATTTTTGATGAAGCTTTGGGGGATTCGATAGAAAATCCGAGCGATTATCGGGCGATTGCCTATTGTGATCACTGCGGCTTCGCCATTTATACGGCCGAAGAGGCATTGCTTATCAGGGGAAGCCGCGACATCATCCATGTCGATTGCTGGGAGGAATACGCGTCAGATCATATGTTCGATTTTGCGGTAAAGGTGAACGAGGACGACCGTTTTGGTCATGAGCTCTGAGAAGGGGGTGCGTGCCCAAAAGCAGGAGATTGCGCCGTCTGTTTTCGCAAGAAAGGCGGCGGCCTATTTTCGGAGTTGCGACAGCGGCACGGCGACGGCGGCGTGCGATATGTGCGAGACGGAATTCGGAGACGCGAAATGCGAAAAGTGCGGCAAAAAGCAGAGGCGTCCCTATACGCTTTCCGGTCTTTGTCTTGCGCTTGGAATCACCAAGCGAAAATTCACAGCCCTCAAAGGCGATCAAAGCTTTGCGGACGCCGTCGAAATGGCGCTTTTAAAAATTGAGGCGTATATTGAGGAAAACAGCATCGCAGGGCATATCAGCGGGACGCTGGCGCTTGCGATTCTGCGCGAGAATTTCGGCTGGGGCGAGAAAACGGAATCTGTGGACAGACTCGAGGTCGTGATGTCGGAGGAGGTCGGCTCTCTTGCAAAATGACGGCTCCTCGCGCCTCATTCTTGACATGAAGCCGTCGGCCAAGCAGCGGGAATTTTTTCTCTCCGAAGCGAAATTCACCGCATACGGCGGCGCGCGCGGCGGCGGGAAGAGCTTTGCTTTGCGCTATAAGCTGATTTTATTGTGTCTTGGATATCCGGGGATCCGCGCGCTGCTTGTCAGGCGCAGCTATCCGGAGCTGCGGGAGAATCATATCCGTCCGCTGTGTGCGCTGCTTTGCGGGAAGCCTGCCGCCGCGGTTTACAGCGAGCGGGACAAAAGCTTTGCGTTCTCCTGCGGCTCTCAGCTTCAGATGGGATATCTTGCGGGGCACGGCGACCTGCTCCGCTATCAGGGACAGGAGTACGACGTCATCGCAATCGACGAGGCGACGCAGATCGACGAGCAGATGTTTCAGGCGCTTTCGGCATCTTTACGCGGCGCGAACCGTTTCCCGAAGCGCATGTATCTCACGTGCAATCCCGGCGGCGTGGGACATGGCTGGGTCAAGCGGCTTTTCATCGACAGGGAATACCGCGGCGCGGAAAATCCGGCGGATTACCGCTTTATTCCAGCCAGTATATACGACAATGAGGCGCTGATGAGGACAGACCCCGATTATGTGAAGCGGCTCGAGAATCTGCCGGAGAGCTTGCGCGCCGCATGGCTTTACGGCAGGTGGGATGTCTTCTCCGGTCAGTTTTTTCCGGAGTTCGACGAACGGCGGCATGTGTGCGAGCCGGTTTCGCTGCCGTCCTCTGCCGCGTATTACTGCGCGGTGGATTACGGGCTTGACATGCTGGCGGCGCTGTTCATTGCGGTTCTGCCTGACGGGCACGCTTATGTCTATGACGAAATTTATGAAAGCGATCTCATTGTCAGCGCCGCAGCCGCCAAAATCCGAGAGAAGCTGCCGGAGAGGGCGGTCGTCATCGCGCCGTCCGATCTTTGGAGCCGGAGCCGTGACAGCGGTCGCTCTGCCGCAGAGCTTTTTGCCGAGGGCGGCGTCTATTTTACCAAAATCGTTCCGGACCGGGTGAACGGATGGCTTGCGCTCAAGGAGTGGCTTACGGTGTCGGACGGTGCGCCGCGGCTGTGGATTTTCCGTGGCTGCCGCAATCTCATTCGCTGTCTTGCACAGCTGATGTATGACGAAAGGCGTCCGAACGACGCCGCTGTCGAACCGCACGAGCTTACGCATGCGCCAGACGCGCTGCGGTATTTCGCATCGTTCCGGCAGGCGGTGCCGCCGGCGGAGCCGACGCTTCTGCGCGGCCGGAACGGAATCAAGAAAACAGAAAGGAATCGATATGAATTTTAAATTTTGGAAGCATGGCACGGAAAACGAGGTGCCCGCATATCACGACGCTTCCGCAAGGGAACGACGGATCGCCGTGCTCCTCGACGCCGCCAAAACGGCAAGGAGCGAGACGGAGGCATATTGGCGGAAAATGCGCGCCTATTATGACGGCACGCACGACACGGCAAAGCAGACGGGTGATTTCATGGCCTTGCTCGACCTGCCGTGGATACCGGCGTCCGTGCCGGACGGATATATGCATGTCGAAGGTCAGATCGAGGCAAGTCCGCCCGATTTTGAATTTTCCGGCAGAGGTGAACACGACGAGGCGAAGGCGGATATCCGGGAGCGCGTGGTGCGCTATGTCGTGCAGAACAACGACTTCACAGCGAAAAACGCGGCGAACGAGCGCAGGCTCGGCATCTACGGCAGCGCCGTATGGAAGCTTTCCGTCGGCCGCGGGGACGCGGGCGACGCGGAGATCCTGATCGAAAATCCGCCGCCGCAGACGGTTTTTCCCGATCCTGCGGCGACGTGCGTCGACGACTGTGAATACATCGGCTGTGTCTACCGGATGAGCGTCACACGCGCCGCCCGTATCTTCGCCGCAGATCTCGACCGTCTGGGACTTACGATGGAGGATATCCTGCGCGAGCGGTCTTATGGACGGAAAAGGGGAGATGGGGCTTCCTTGTTTGAGGGTGACGGCGGTCCGCCGGAAACGGTCGAGATCACGGAATGGTGGTTCCGTCAGCCACGGGACGGCGAGGAGGTCTGCGGCCTTTGCGGAGACAATGGCACGGAGGAGGTGGCGTTCCGCTATGAGGCGGGGGATATCGCGCTTTCGATTCTGATCGAAGGAGTCGAGGTGCGGTATGTGCCGAAGTATTGGACGAAAACCGCGTGCCGGAAATTCCCGTTTGTCATATACGGCAAAATTCCGGGAGAAGGTTCGGTTTGGGGCAAAAGCGAAATGGAGCAGATCATTCCGCTCATCGACGCCGCCGACAGACAGCTTGCGTTCGCGCAGCTCAATACGGCGTTTTTTGCCAACGATATCCTCGTATATGAGGAGAACGCCTTTGCGCCGGACAGCTATCCCGAAAACCGCCCGGGCGCGATATGGAAGCTGCGTCCCGGCATGTCGGACAAGGTGAAACGGCTGGGCGGCCTTTCCGGCGACAGCGTTTCCCATTATGAGATCGCGGACAGATACCGCGCCATGATGAAGGAGGCGCTCGGCAACTACGATTTTATGCAGGGAGACAGCTCGACGCAGGTCACGACGGCGACGGGACTTGCCCTGCTCGGCGATTACGCCTCCCGCAGGATGCAGGCGAAAAACATCTGCAAGCGCGCGGGCTTTGAGCGGCTGTATAGGCTGATCGACTATATGGCGCTCGAGCTTTACGACTCCGACAAAATAAGGGCGATCACGGACAGCGACACGGGATATTCCTTTGAGGGGTATCTCGGCACGGTCGGCTATGTGCCGGCACTCGATGTTTCCGTCCATATCGGGGAGGGCGTCGAGAATTCGCATTCGTTTACGCTTTCCGCTTTGTCGGAGCTTATGGAGACGGAGGTCACGGAGACGAATTATCCGATGGTGCGCGCTTATATTAATGCGCTGGGCATTCCGGAGCGCGCTTCGCTGACCGCGGCGCTGGACAGCAAATTCGGCGGAAAAACGGAGGAGATGGCGCATGGATGATAACATGACAGAGCAGGACAAAGTGCCCGCCGCCGGTTTGAATGGGGATGGCGGAGGCATGGGATCCGCAGAGAGCGAAAGCGCGCAGGCGCTCACGGATTTAGAGGGAGAAACGCCGCTTTCCTCCGTTCTCGCCGCACCTGCGGATTCCGACTTGCAAGAGGAGAACGCCGTATCTGCGGATATCTCCTCGGAGAAACCGGTTTCGGAGAGGGAGCTCGACGACGCGCGCATCGCGGAGCTTCTTGCCAATCCGATGTTCATCCATTTTGCGCGCGGGCGCAGCGGCGGGATCGAGACGATCTGCCGCGAATTTGAGGACATGCTGGCGGCGGGAGGGAAAGAGCCCGTTTCCCGCATGGCGGCGCCGGTCGCGGCGAAGATCGTACCCACATCCGCCGCCGCGACGCCGGACGTGGCGCTGAGCGAACGGCAGCGCGCGATCGCACGTACCGCCGGCATGTCATACCGGGAATATTATGAGCTGATTTCCGAGCTTCCCGGTTCCAATCATCAAAATTATAAAGGAGAATGAAAAATGAGTAACGATATTTATACTTGGTCAAATGATATGTATCCGCTCGTCAAGAAGCGTTTTGACGACAGATACGCTTCGAGAATGAATCTGATCGGCAATGTCTGCGGCATTGTGAAGCAGAATGAGCTTTCTTATGAGCTGCCGGGACTCGGCGGCTACGGGGAGCTTCCGGTGTATTCCGGCGGTACGCTTTCCTATGCGGACGGAAGCAAGAGCTTTCTCACGACGGTGACGCCGGTGGAGCGCGCGCTTGCCATTCCGGTCTCCTATAAAAGAGCGAAGCTTGACATTGTGGGCGAGGCCGACAAGACCGGCGTCCGGCTTGCGGATTCCGCCTATATGACGGTTCTCGGCGAATTTTACCGCGTGTTCGGGAACGCGCTTACCGCGAAGGGTGCGGACGGCGTCGCATGGGCGTCCGCTTCGCATCCGGTGGATACGACTGACGACAGCGATACGTTTTCCAATCTGATCACGACGGAGCTTTCCGTCGCGGCGATCTGCGCGGCGCAGGCCTCGGCGGCGTCCTTTGTGACGGCGGACGGACTTCCGTTCGTGGCAAATTTCGATCTGCTTCTCGTTTCGCCGGAGCTGGAAGGGACGGCAAGAACCATCTGCGGCGAGGACGCGCTCCTCACGCCGGCGGGCGGTGTCGGAGGCAATCCCTACGGCATGAAATACATGGTGGTCGGCGGAGGCGGTGTCGGCTTTTCCGGTAAAAAATGGGCGCTTGCGGACAGCATGCTGCTGCCGGAGGTTTTGAAGCTCGTTTATATCACGGAGCCGTCCGTCGTGCTTTCCCCAAGGGAAAATCCGCTTGTCGCGGATTATATTTCCTATGTCGATTTCGCGTTCGGCTTTGGAGATGCAAGACCGATCATCTTCTCGAACCCCGCCTGAACGAATGAAAAATCGGAAATCCGGAGGAGCGGCCGCTCCTCCGGAGAAAGGAGAAATTTATGACTTACGGAATGCTGCGCGACCGTATTTTATCACTTTTGGATATCGTCAAAGATGAAATCGCATCTGCGGGAAGCCTTCTTTTGGCGGCGGACAGCCTGATGCCGCAGACCGTGGACGCGGCGTCGCGAAAGACGGCCTTGCTTTTAAAATGTATCATCAAGACGGCGGCGCTTCGTTTTGAACGCGGTGAAAACGGCGTCACGGCGGCGCTGCCGTCCGATTTTATCTCCGCGAAGCAGCTTCGCTGCGGCCGGAAAATCTATGGGAGCGAGAGCTTCGAGGCGGTGGGCGGGAGGCTTTGGCTTTTTGCCGCGGGCACAGGAACGTATGAGCTCATGTATTTTGCCTATCCCATGCGGATAGACGAGAGCATCGACGGCGACACGGAGCTGGAATTTGACGGTTACGCGGCGGACATCGTCGCATACGGCGCTGCGGCGGAACTCTCCCACAATCTTTATCCCGGCGATATGAAGCGGTTTATGCGCCTTGCCACGGAATTTGACGAAAGAATCGCGAACGCTGCTCCGCGTTCCGGCGACAGCACAGTCCGAAATTCTGTTTTCGGCAGGAAGCGAGGCTTTTTATGAGCCTGCGTCGTGTGAGAGGGAAAACGGGGACTGCGGAGGCCTATGACGAATTTGCACGGTATGACGAAGCATACCGAGAGTATGCGATGAAGGATTTTTCGGGCGGTGTCATGACGGGAGAGCTTCACTCCCGTGCGGATACTGTGTCTCAGGCGGTGAATGTGCGCACGGATAGCAGCGGCGCTTTGATTGCGGTGTCCGCGCCGGTCACGGCCTTTGACGGGACGGTGGGCGCGGGGGAAATCGTATTTTCCTGCTATGACGACGGCATTTGGCTTTTCCGAAAGGGAAACACGCTGTATGCGGTAAAGGACAGAACGCTCTCCGTGGTCGGCACCGCGGGCATGCTCCAATCGGAAAAAAGCGCCGTTTACACGGCGGACGGCATATTCTGTGTCGTCGACGGCGACAGCATTTACATGATTGACAGAGATCTCACCGTCTCCACACCGGAGCCATATATTCCGACCTGTTATACGGAGGTTTCCGCGGACGGAACCATCAAATCGGAGAGCGAAAAGCCGAATCTGTTCTGCCGGTATATCGATATCATTTTTGAGGCGGAATCGTCTCCCACACGGAAGATTCCGCCGGATATCGCCGTCGATGCCTCCTACATTCGGATATGGGATCTGACAAACGGTTCGGAGCTCGGCGATCCCGATTTCAATTTTGATGGAGAAACCATTCAGTTCTTCGGACTGTATTCCCGGAAATTCCGCGTTCGGCTGAAGCTTGCCGATTCCGGCGCCTCCTCGCAGCTGTCCTATGCTTCCCTTGAAGCGCTGCGGGAGTTTGTTTCCCATCCGGAAAAGGTGATTCTGATATCGCTGTCCTCGCCGAGGCTCGCATATCTTTCTTTCGGCGGCGAAAACAGAAAATGGATCACGGTGCTGAAAATGGACGGTGCATCGGATTTTTTGTATCTTTCCGAGGACAATATTATAAGGAAGGAATATCCGGAGCGGATCGCTTCGATCGTCGAATATTCCGACGGATACCTCGTATTTTCCGCCGGCGCCGTCAAAAAGCTGTTTGTCACAGAGGATGAAAACGGTGCGCCGGTATTTGAAATCAAGAGCTTCAAGAACGATTTCGGCTCGGACATGCCGGGCAGCATCTGCGGCTTCGACGATAAAATCCTGTTTGCGAATTCCCGCGGGGGCGTATATTATGTCAATAAATTCGGTATCTCGGAAAGGGATGTCAGCCGGCATATTTCCCGCAATATCGAGCAGGGGGAAAACGGATTTTTTTCTCACACCGAAGAGGAATACGCGGCAGCCTGTGCGGCCTGTGCGTTCGGCCGATATATGCTGACAGTGGGCGATATGACCTATATTTGGGATTATACCGCGAAACTGCCGTCCGGCACGCAGAGCAGGGAGGATGAAAACAAAATGGTATGGACGATGTGCGATGCCATCTGCCCGTCGGTATATCTGCCGGAGCTATCCAAAAAACTATATTATGCGGATAAGACGACCGGTGCGCTCTGTTACATTTCTTCGGAGGATTCCGAATCGGATCCCATAGAGATTCGTGTCGAAACGGCGGCGAGCGATTTCGATGAGAGGGCGGAAAAAATCCTCATCGGCTTGTCGGTGAGATACCGGGCGGCGGAGAATGTGACGCTTCGCCTTTTGTGTGACGGCGTACTTTCCCCATGTGAATATATCCTGACGCCGCAGCCGCGGTTCGATACGGTGGATTTGAAGATCCATTCGGCACGGTTTGTAAAATGTGCGGCTGTGCTGGAATGTTCTCGTTCTTTTTCGCTTGAAAGCGTTCATTTTCGCTATCTTTTGGCGAAATCTTAAAAAAACAGCCGGAAAATTCGA
>URZF01000063.1 GCA_900552255.1 uncultured Eubacteriales bacterium
GGTTCCGTATCGATGCTCACCTCCGCGGCTGCTATCACAAAGACTGAAAGCGGTATTTACTGCCTCGACTTTCTTGACTTTTCTGCGGATACCACGGCGCTGTGGGCAAGATACAACGAGGAAACTGGCGAATGGGAGCAGAACGAGCGTCTTGACGAATACGGCGAGACTCTCGTAATCGACGGCTCCAACTACAACCAGCCCATTGATGAGGACGGCAATGTCATTGCACCATGTTTTAAAATATACTCTTCTTACTTAAACAACACCACATGGTCTATCATCGAAAACGGCGAGGTGCTCCATTTTGAAGTAACAGGCGCCAACACCACCCCGGGGCTCTCTTTTATCATCGATGAATATCATGAGAAAAACATGCAGATCGGTGCGGAGACCAACAATCAGGCGGAATATGTAAAGATCCGCGTCAGAAACTATAGCTCCTCCCCGAGATTCACGTTCGCTTTCGCAACCAATGCAACCAATAACTATAAGATAGTATCCGCTACGACATCGGATCTTTATGAGGATGCCAACGGTAAAAAATATATCTCCGGCTCCAGCGAATGGGAAACCTATATTTTCAGCATGAGAGACATCAACAGTGCGACCAACTATAACGATCTTCTGACCAAAAACGATGACGGCGTGCCTCAGTCTCGCTGGGGAGGATTTCTGTCCGAGCTTGTTCTCTTCCCGTTCGGCTATGACGTAACCGACGGCACAGGCTCTTATGTCGGCGCTGCGATCGATATCGACTATGTCGTAATCGGCAGCAAAGAATATGTCACCAATTATAAAAGCGAGCTTGAATTAAAAGAAGAAAGCATCACCAGTCTCGAGCTCCTTTCAGTCCCTACCAAAACGGAATATTACGTCGGCGAATCCATCGACCTCACCGGTCTTCAGCTGAGAGCTACCTATGCCGACGGCACATCGGAAATCCTTGACAACGCAAGCACAAGCGCCAATCTCGGAACTGCTTCCGACAGCACCCCTGTAACCCTGAAATTCGGGACACAATCCGTTTCCTACAACATTAAAGTAACGGGAATCCAGAATATAGAGCTCATCGAAGAGCCGGAATCAAAGCTTTACGAGCTTTCCGTCCTCAAAAACGGCTTTACGCCGGCAGGATTCAAATTCAAAGTGAATTATACCGACGGAACCTCAAATTCCGACATTTCTCCGTCTCTATTCAACTATCTCGGGGATCTTGAAACAGCGGGCAAAAAAACCATAACCGCAAATTACTACGGATATACGGTCCCGCTTGAGATCGAAATCATCAATGTTGTCGATTTGGAAATCGCGACACCTGAAAAAGAATTCCGTTATAACGATGTATTGACGGAGGACGATTTTGAGATTTACTATGTATACAGCGACGGTTCCAAAAAACTGAGCAGTGACAGCGAAACTCAAACGAGCCTCACCATCTCTGTCGCTTGCAGCACAAAAACGCCCGGAGACGTGATTGCTACTATCACCGGAGTAGAGGAAACGCTTGGCATCAACATCACAAAGGAAGTTACGGTAAAAGTAGAAGCACCTGTCGAAATGAGAGTTACACGTAATCCGCAAAAAACAACCTATGAGGTCGGAGAACAATTTGATGCAACCGATATGATGGTTTCTCTCATTTATGCCGACGAAAAATCTGTTACCATGAGTTCGGAAGACTACAAGGTCAGATTTGATTCGAGCGAGCCCGGTGAAAAAACCGTCAGAATCGTTTCCGATATCGACGGAATCGATTTGAGCACCACTTTGACCGTCACCGTAAACGGCAGCATCATCGACACAGATAGCTCCGCGCCATCCACAACCAAATCTGATAATAACGGCGGTTCTTCCACAGGTCTTATCATCGGTATCATTGCTGCGGTCGTTGTTGTCGTAGCCGTTGTCGTTGTCGTAATCATCGTATTGAACAAGAAAAAGAAAAAATCATAACAACAAAGAATTTATTCTGCAATTCTAAATAAAAGGGCACATTCTTTCGAATGTGCCCTTTCCCTTTTACCGTTCAAAAAAAACGATCGGAATGCTCCGATCGTTTTTTGTTTCTATCCTTCGATATTCAAAACGCCGATGGCGTCCTGAATGGTCTTTTCAAGAGCTTCCCTGCCGTATTTATCGACCTCAGCCTTGTTCTTCTCTCCATGCGTCAGGCAGCCCGCGCCGCCGATACAACCGCCCACGCAGGCCATTCCTTCAATGAAATTGCCGTCCAAGACGCGCCTGCTCGCC
This sequence comes from uncultured Eubacteriales bacterium, assembly GCA_900552255.1. Taxonomy (GTDB): domain Bacteria; phylum Bacillota; class Clostridia; order Oscillospirales; family CAG-272; genus QALR01. Next base: position 2,254 of record URZF01000063.1, read on the forward strand.
TTCAAAAGCGCCATTCTGCACGCTTCAATTCCGTCACAGGAAACCGCCTTCAAGTCAAAGTCGTCAACGCCCTGCTCCTTCAAGGCTTCCGCTACGGCATCCGAAAGCCCGCCGCAGCGGGCGAAGATCCTACCGAAATAGGAGGCGTTGTCGAGCACGTCCATGCCAAGAGAGGTGATATCGATATCCTTGCTGTCAAACAGGGCCTGAAGTTCCTCAAACGTGATCACGCTGTCTATGTAAGGCGCAACCTCCGGCTTGCGGAATTCCATTTTTTTCGCCGTACACGGACCGATAAAGACAATTTTAGCGCCCGGCGTCGTTTCCTTGATATATTTTGAGATCGTCCCGACCGGAGAAAGATTGTGCGACACGTACGGCGCAAGATCCGGAAACGCTTTCTGCACATAGGAGACGAACGCGGGACAGCAGGAGCTCGTGAGAAAGCCTTTTTCGGCAAGCTCAGCAGCTTCGTTATAGGCCACCATATCCGCCCCGAGCGCTGCTTCCACAACCGTATGGAATCCCAGCGCCTTGATGCCGCTGATCACCTGACCAAGCTTCGCATAGGTAAACTGACTGGATATCGAAGGCGCAACAACGGCAAACACCTTGAAATTTTCATTGCCGCCGCTCTTTTTCAGCAAATCGATCACGTCAAGAATATAGGATTTATCCGATATCGCGCCGAACGGGCATTGATATACGCAGGCGCCGCAGGAAATGCACTTGTCGTTGTTGATGGACGCAGCCTTATCCTCGCGCATGGAGATCGCGCCGACCTTGCAGGAACGCTCGCAGGGACGCTTGAAATCCATGATCGCGCCATAGGGACACACCTTCGCGCACTGTCCGCATTCCACGCATTTCGACTTGTCGATATGCGCGACATGCGCCTCGTCAAACGTAATGGCGCCTCGGCGGCAAACATCCTCACACCTATGCGCAAGACATCCGCGGCAGGTCTCCGTAACCTTATAGCCGCCGACCGGACACTCGTCGCATGCGATGTCGATGACCTCAATGACATTGGGATTGGCGCGGTCTCCTCCCATCGCGAGCTTCACGCGCTCCGAAAGAATCGCCCGCTCCTTATAGATGCAGCAGCGCATGGTCGCCTCATTCCCCGGTACAATCGTCTTGGGAATATCGACGATGTGTTCAAGAAGCTCGTCACGCCATGCAAGCCGCGCGACCTCGCGGAGCACCTTATATTTCAAATGCTGTACTTTGGTATCAAATTTTCTCACAGCCGATACCTTCCTTCCCTCAAATATCTATATCAGAAATAACTGACTTTGATTCTTTTTCCCATTTTCTTCAAGCATTCAGAGAGCTCAGAAACAAGCTGCATCTTAATATTGAAGTTGATCGGCAGATCGGGATTCTGATGTGCCGGATTCATCGCACGGCCGACATAAAAATTGATATCGGTCGCCTCCTCAAAAAGCATCCGGCAGATCATCGAGGCGCCGTCCTGCCTGTAGCTCCACTCTTTATACGATTCGTTGTCCTTGATATAATCCTTCGCATATGTGAGCACTCGATTGATCGTGATGACGCCCTCGGTCACAAGATCGACACCGTCGATATGCGCGATCGGGGGGATTTCCGGATCGACGAAATTCATTTCCGTGCGCACCGTTTTTCCGAGATAACGTGCGGCAATCGAAGAGGTCGTCCCTCCGCACACGATATGTCCGCCCTCCTTGGAAAAGAAGAGCGACATCATTTTATCGCAGTCGTCCCGGTTCGACGGAGGGCCGAACAAAAGATTCATCGGCGACCGCTTTCGGATCCTGACCGTACACACCGTGGCGTCGTCTCCCGGCTTTCCGTCATACAAACGGTTGCATTCGTCGAGAAGAATCGAGGAAAGCGTCTTCGCCGTAAAGCCGACGTCATAAAACGTCTCCATATAGGAGATGATGTCCTTTCTGTCCCATCCGAAATTGAGCGCAAGTCCCACCCCCGCATGGATACAGCCGTCACTCATGGCGATGAAAATATCATTCTCTTGAAGCTTGATTCGGGAACGATAAATGGATTTTCCGCCGATATTCAGTTCCGTTTTCGGAATTTCAACGCCGTGTCCGTCCCGGAGAAGAATGACCAACGGGTTATCATATTGGAGGATCTCAGCGTATTCATTGTTCACGATCCGGATCAGCGTAAAGGTCGAATACGCAACACCGCGCACGGAGCATACCGGAAGCGTGGCAGCGATCGTCGATACGCAGTCCTCCATGGAAAGTCCTTCGGAGATCATCGTGGATATGATTTTGGCCGTCAATGTCGAAAGTATGCTCGCCTTGACGCCGCTCCCAAGCCCATCCGCAAGCACGATCACCGTCGAACCGTCGTTCTGCTCGATGACATCGACATGATCGCCGCATAGCTCCTCCCCATAATGGTTGACGCTTCGATAACCGATATCCGCACAAAGATTATTCATCCGCTATCGACTCCTTCAATTTCGTAAGCGCGATCTTCGTCTCGGCCGCCGTCTCACCGAGCAAAGACGCGATCTCCTGAACGATCCGCATCTGCTTATCGACCACCTTATCCGCGATTTCGACTGTTTGACGGCTCATTTCCTCTTTTTTCTCGCGTTCAATTTCCTCATCGGTCACATCGCGCATGATACAGATGAGAATGCGGTACTCCTTGTCAAAAACAACGGTCTGCTCCACATAGCGGTCATACTCGGCAAGATAGACATGCTGTCCGGAAACACCGCGCCCCGTATTTTTCACCTCCATGAACACCTTCGGATCCAAAATGCGGACGACCGGCTCGCCCATGACGTCCGACGCACGCGAAATGTTCATGAGTCCCAGCGCCGCGCGGTTGATCTGCTGAACCTCCAGGTTTTCGTTCAGCACGACGATGCCGTTCGGCGTATTATTGATGATGTTGTCCGAGAAATTCTCCGCCCTGTCCTTGAGATACGGCAGACACATCGAAATTTCCGCTTTCCCCTGATAGATCGCCACCGCCTTCGCGCGGCACGTATCATATCCGCAGGAACCGCAATTGAGTTCATCCGACGGCTTTGTTTTCCCCATCTGACGGAGAATCTCCGTAATTTCGGCTTCCGTCGGCATTTTCAGCTTGCGCTCTATGTATTCAAAATGCTTTTCGGTATCCTGTCTTTCCGGCTGCAAAACGTCAAAATCATTTTTTCCGGCATATTCGGATACGGCGATATAGCTGCGCACGGGAGAACGATGATATTTCTCCATAACGGGACCGCCCACACAGCTTCCCACACATGCGGACATCTCGATGAAGCATTTGTGCAGCTTTCCCTCTTCGATGTCGCGCAGCGCCGCCATACAACTCTCCACGCCGTCGATGGCAAGATAGGTATAACCGGCCGCCGTGCAGTCCATCGTTTTCAGAATGCCGCCCGTCGTCGGGAAAAAGCGGGCGCGGCTGTCCGGATTTTTATCCTTTCTTTGCCTGAGCGTCACATGCTCGCGGCCAAACCATTCCGTCAGCTCTTCAAATGTCAAAACCGCATCGACCCCCTTGTAATAATCCGCCTCGTCCTTTTTTGCGACACACGGACCGATGAACACGGTCTTCGCATTCGGATGTCTGCGCTTGATATCCGCGGAATGCGCCTGCATCGGGCTCATCACATCCGCAAGATACGGCAGCTCCGCCGGAAAATACTTCTGTATGAGGAGATTCACAGAATGACAGCAGGAGGAAATCAGCACGTCCTGTCTGCCTTCCGCCAATATATGCTCATATTCCCGCTTGACGATCGTAGCGCCGATCGCCGTTTCCTCGGCGTCGGCAAATCCGATTTTCCGGAGCGCCTCGCGAAGCTCGTCGATCCCCACATCCTCATAATTGGCGATAAAAGAAGGCGCGACGCTCGCAATGACAGGCTCACCGCCGCTCAGCAGCGTGTGCACAAGCTCCGTGCTGTCCGCGATCTGCTTCGCGTTCTGCGGACATACGACAAAGCATTGACCGCAAAGGATGCACTCGTTGCCGACGATGTTCGCCTGATTGCCGGAAAACCGAATGGACTTCACCGGACAGTGACGGATACATTTATAGCAATTTTTACAATTGGATTTTTTCAGCTTCAAAAACTCAGCCATGACGATTTTCCTCCTTTCACGATTTCAGCTTATCAAGAATCTTCTCGCGAAAAAACATATCGAAGCCCGACGGCGTCACGCCGGTATATACGTCGTCATCCACTTGGATCGTCACGCCGACGCGGTTGCACTTGCCGATGCAAAAGCTGCCGGCAAGCGTGACCTCATCCTCCAAAGAATGCTCCGAAACCGCCCTTTTCATCAGCTCCACAATCTCATGCGAACCCTTGATATGACAGGAGCTTCCGACACAAATCTGAACGATCATAAAAGACCTCCTTCTCTGTTTGCCGAACCGACAAAAGCATATTGGATCCGTCTGTGATTTAGAGCTTTGATACGATCTCCGATTGGAAAAATTCATCCACCGTTTCCGGCGTCACCGAAAAAATCTCGTCGCCAATCGTGACGCATACCCCTCGCTGACACTGCCCGAGGCAGAACGTGCCCGCAAGCTCGACCTTGCCCTCAAGATGTCCCTCGGAAATCAGTCTTTTCAGCTCCTCGACGACCTTGCGCGAGCCTTTGAGATGGCAGGAGCTGCCGATACATACCGTGACCTTCATAATGTTGTCCCTCCGTTTTCATAATCAACCGTATTTGCCAGAGAAAGAAGGAATTTTCTGTCCTCTCCCTCTTTTTTGATGGATTTAGACGCTGCCGCAACCGGCAGCCATTTCAAAACGGACTCTCTCTCGACGCCTGATTTTTCACAGAAAAGCGAGAGATAAGCCTCCGCCGTATCGTCCTGCTTGGAAAGCTTAAACAAAATATAAGTGACCGCCGCGTCCACGCAGGCATTTCCCTGCGTCGCATGAGACCAATCGAGGATATAAGGAGTCCCGTCGTCTCGGATAACGACATTCGATGGACTGAAATCACAATGGCACACGGTGCTCGCACCCGACATTTCCCGAAGCTTGAGCTGCAAGTCATACCGCACCGTCGCTCCAAGCTCCGCATATGAAATTTTGCGCGTCATCTTATCTTTCAGCGTCGTAAGCAGCGGCGCCTTTTTTTCGTGGATCTGCTCTTGGAGAGAGACGAACAGCTCCAAATATTCTCCCGCTTTATCGGGATTTTCCGCCATCAGCTCCGACAGCGTTTTTCCTTCTATGTACTCCAACACGAGCGCCCACTTGCCGTCGACCGTTCCGACCTCGAGTATCTTCGGAATATTCAGTCCCGTTTCCTCGATTCTCGCCTGATTGAGCGCCTCATTCAGAATATCCGACTTGGAATAGCTTTCGTCAAACACCTTGATCGCGGCAGCGCCGTCCCGATATACGGTCTTTCCCTTTCTGACCGCAAGGATCTTGTCAAGCTTCATAAAAATCCTCCTCATAACACAGACAATTTTGACCGATGTTGTTTCT
>URZF01000064.1 GCA_900552255.1 uncultured Eubacteriales bacterium
ATTCACACCTGCCGATGTTCCGCGCCGCCGGTTTTCTTCCCGCGCGTCCTCGGCTCGATCGCAACGTCTCCAAGACCCTCCTTGAAGCCCTCTCCGATGGTTTCCGTCGCCTCGCCGAGAATCATAAAAGCTGCGGGATCGATCGTCCGCACCAGCGTTTTCTGCGTGTCTGTCTCGTTTTTCTTCGCCACGCATAGAATGACCTTTTTGCTCTCCTTCGTGTACCAGCCCATTCCGTCGAGCACCGTGACGCCGCGCTCCAAATCCTTTGTCAGCGCATCGGCAACCTTTTCATACTGCGCGGAAAAGATATACGCAAGCCGCGTTTTTTCAAAGCCTCCGGTCACGATCTCCAAGGCGTTCGACGACATAAAAATCGCGATGAACGAGAAGAAAATCGCGACATAGCTCCGCGTCGCAACCGCCGACACGATCACTACGGCGGCGTCGATGACAAGAATCAGCTTCGATGTCGGCAGTCTTCCGAATTTCAGCTTGATCAGCAGCGCTGCGAGATCCGAGCCGCCCGTCGTATAGCCTCTGGAAAACATAAGACCGACCGCCGCACCGACGACGATGCCGCCGAAAATCGCATACAAAAGCGAGTTTTCCTCCGGATTCGGAAAGGCGGGCTTGAAGATTCCGAGCCACGCCGTCAAATCGACAAATACGGAAGAAACGACGATCCCGATGATGCCCTTGACACTTGCACGAAAGCCGTAAAAATGCATAAACAGCAGCACCAGAGGCACATTGATCACCAGAATCATCGTACCGGTCGGAAGACCGTACAAGATATTCAGCACGGTGGCAAGACCGCCGGCTCCGCCGATAAAAATGCCGCCCGGGACGAGAAACATATTGTACGCCATGCCGAAAAGGACCCCGCTCACAAAAAGAAACCCGATATCCGTCAGGATTTCCCTGCTTCTCTTTCTTTTATCCGTTTTTTCCACAATCACAACCTCCTTTGGAATAGCAAAACCGAACCATGAATATATTTTTATAGCAAGCACCGGATCCCCGCATATCGGCAGGCGATGCTTCATAAAGCTATCCGCCGATCCGGAGACAGGGGAACGGCGGCCTCTTTTTTCGTGCGCTTCCGATCGCTCGCGCGGGACTCACGCAAATTTACAGCCGGCAGACGGCAGAATCGGGATATCCAATGAAAAGATTGAAACGTTTTGTCATAAATGCGCTCATCCTCGGCGGAACCACCATTTTTATGAGAAGCATATCCGTGATTTTCAGCGCATATGTTTCCAACAAAATCGGCGCCGAGGGAATGGGACTTTATTCGCTCATTTCAAGCGTATATATGTTCGCCGTGACCCTCGCGACCTCCGGGATCAGTCTTGCCGTTACACGGCTCGTTTCCGAGGAGCTGGGACGTGACAACGGTGTCGGCGCGATTCAGGCAGTCAAGAACTGCGTCGGTTACGCGCTCATCTTTGGCTGCTCCGCCGCCGTGCTGCTCTTTTTCGGCGCGGATTTCATCTCCACCCATATTCTGCGGGACGCACGCACCTATCTTTCGCTGCGCGTGCTCGCCATAGCGCTCCCGTTTATTGCGCTCTCCAATATTTTCAGCGGATACTTCAACGCCGTCAGGCGCGTCTATAAAAGCGCCTCCGCCAGCATCACCGAACAATTTGTCAAAATTTTCATCACGGTGAGCCTGCTTGCCGCCATCGCGCCGCGCGGAACGGAATACGCCTGTCTCGCGCTCGTCGTCGGGACTGCGGTCTCCGAGGCGCTTTCCTTCTTTTATCTCCTGCTGTTTTATATCATAGACAAAAAACGCCACATCAAAGCCGACGAGGGCAAAAAAAGTCCGGATATGCGAAAAAGAATGCTTTCGATTTCGCTTCCGATCGCTCTTTCATCGTATCTTCGCTCCGGACTCGTCACCATCGAGCATATCCTCATTCCGATCGGTCTGCGCCGCCACGGCTCGGATTATCAGACGGCGCTCGCCTCCTACGGCACGATCCACGGAATGGTATTCCCGCTCATCCTGTTTCCATCCGCCGTATGCTCCACCTTTGCGGGGCTGATCGTGCCGGAGCTTTCCGAGCTTTCGGCGCAATACGGAGAGGTCCGCGGGAACCGCCACATCTGCTATATCGTGCGGCGCGCGTTATGCTTCGCGCTGCTCTTCGGCATCGGAACCGCCGGGATCTTCCTCTGCTTTGCGAAGCCCATCGGTCTTTTGGTATATGGCAGCGAGGAGGCCGCAAAGTATATCGGAATATTCGCCTCTCTCATCCCCGTCATGTATCTCGATACGACCGTCGACGGCATGCTCAAAGGGCTCGGACAGCAGTTCAATTCGATGATATACAACATCATCGACGCATCGATGAGCGTGATTCTCGTTTGGACGCTGATGCCGAAGATCGGCATATACGGCTACGTGATCTGCGTGTTTCTCACCGAGCTCGTCAATCTCGCATTCAGTCTGAACCGGCTGCTCATGGTGACCGACGCCAAAATCCCGCTCTGCCGTGCGGTGCTCTCCCCCGTCGTCTGCATCATCGGCGCGACTTCTATTTCCATGCTCATTATGAAGTTCAGTTTCCCTGCGTCCGCAAGCTACGCCGCGGTCACGATCGTCGGGATCCTGCTTTCTCTGATTTTCTATGTCATTCTTCTCAGAACCACGCAAGGTCTCACCAAGGAAGACATGACATGGCTTTCCGGCCTCGTCCGGGAGCCGAAATCGCCGCAGCTCAAAACCTGACTTTTGACAAGAATACGGAGCCGTAAGGCTCCGTATTCTTTTTCATCCCCAAGACGTTCGCTTCTTGATAAAGAACACTCTTTATTTTACAACAAGCGATAAAAGATCGTTCACATCCGCCGTTGCCAGACATTCGACCGTATCCGATGCGCCGTAGTAAATCTTCACCTCGCCGCTCTCCTCCAAAATCATGCCGCCGGGGAAAATGACGTTCGTCCGCATTCCTTCCTCGGTCTCCCATACCGTTTCCGGCGCAATGAGCGGAACCTCCGACATGCCGAGGATCTTCGACGGATCCTCAAGGTCCAGCAGCATAATGCCGGCATGATAGCATTTCGTCCATTTTTCCTCCCAGCCGTGCTTGCCGCGCTCAGGATCGCGGTGGACGGCGTGGAACAGCGTCAGCCAGCCCTTTTCCGTTTTGATGGGCGGCGCGCCGGGCCCGATCTTGTCATTGGCAAACGGAACCTGCTCCACGCCCATGACGAGCCTCGAATCGCCCCAAAAGCGCAGGTCGGGAGACTCGGAAAGCCAAATATCGAAACGGTCCTTTCCGTTTCTCGAATAAACCGGCATCGGGCGCTCCAATCTGACATAGCGGCCGCCGATTTTTTCCGGGAACAGCACCATATTGCGGTTATCCGGAACAGTGAGCGACAAAATCTCGACCTTTTCAAAATCGTCCGTGACGGCGATGCCGCCGCGCAGACCGTGCTTCGTGTCTACGGCGAAGCAGACATAGCATCGCCCGTCCATGACGGTCAGCCTCGGATCATAAACGCGCAGCACATCGGGATCGTTCAGAGTTTCCGGCGTCATAAACGGTGTGTTTCTCACATCCCAGTGCTTGCCGTCGTCGCTCGTTGCAACGCCGATCACGATATGACGGCATCCGCCCCACGGCGCGCGCTCAAAGTCGTCGCGGAACACCATGACGTATTTCCCGCCGAATTTCGCGACGCCGGCGTTATAGATACATTCCGCCTCATAGGGAATATCCTTCTTGGAAAGGACGGGCGCGCCGCCGTTATAGCGGTGTATCACCGGACTTGAAACAATTTCAGGCTGCATTTTTGGCATGATATTATCCTCCTATTCCGCATCAAACGGAATTATAATCAATCAAATTTTGAACGGATCTTCTTTTCATACCCGTCCCAAACAGCGCGCACCTCTTCCCAGTCGCCGTCCGTCAATACGCATTCATCGGTATTGGAAAGACGATAAAGATCAGGCACGCCAAGCTCCGGTGCAAAGCGCAGATAGCTCATCGATTCGTCCCGTCCCGAAAAGGCGGGAAAATCCGTATCGATGAGCGCCTCCGGCAGCATCGTCCGGTAGAGCTTTGCCCGAAACGACATGCTGCTCTTGACGCAGCGCTGCCGTGCATCGTAATCGTGGAGCCGCATATATCGTCCTCCATACAGACATTTCCTTTCTCCATATAATCGGGATTTCCTACTTAACAATAAAATCAATCTATATTTTGGGAAAGAGGAACACCCCGCATTTTACTCTTTGAGAGCGCATTGTGCCTGCGGAATTATTATAGCGTAACCGATTCGCAAAGTCAACCTCCGTACCAAAACATTTTCTATCCCACTGTTGGAAGTTGCAAAAAGGTCTGACGCAATATGCGTCAGACCTTTCTCATCTTGCTTATTTTTTATGGCACATGCCTTTTGAAGGACAATTCTCACAACCGCATCCACAGGAGGTCTTCCCTTTTTTCTTATCCCGCACAAGCTTCACCGCAATCAGTGTGACAATGACAGCCAATATGAGAACGACGAGAATGGTCCCCCAGTTATTTTGAAAGAACGTGATCATGATTTTCCCTTCTTTCTATGCTCAGACCTTGACCTTGACATCCAGCTTGTTCTTTTCCTTGTAGGGACGAACAAGCATGTAGATGAAGAGAGCGACAAGCGCAAAGGCTACGATGGCTCCGAACACATTGCCGGTTCCGGTAAAGAGCGAACCGAGCTGATAAATGACGAGCGCCACAGCATAGGCAAACAGGCACTGATAGCCAATGGCAAACCACGTCCATTTCGCGCTGTTCATTTCTCTCTTGATCGCACCCATAGCCGCAAAGCACGGCGCGCAAAGCAGGTTGAACACAAGGAAAGAGAAGCCGCTGATCGCCGTGAAAGCGGCGGCAATATTGCTGTATACCGAAGCTGTGCCGCTGCTGTAAAGAATACCGAGCGTTCCGACGATGTTTTCCTTTGCAACAAGTCCCGTGACCGAAGCCACAGCCGCCTGCCAGTTGCCCCAGCCGAGCGGAATGAAGATCCACGCGATCGCATTTCCGATCACTGCGAGAATGCTCTTATCGATTTCATCCTCGGCAAGCATACGGAACGTACCGTCCACAACACCGAAGTAAGTCGTGAACCAAATCACGATGGTAGACAGAAGAATGATGGTCCCCGCTTTTTTGATGAAAGACCAGCCGCGCTCCCACATGCTGCGCAGTACGTTGCCGACCGTCGGCAGGTGATACGCGGGAAGCTCCATCACAAACGGCGCGGGATCGCCGGAGAACATCTTTGTTTTCTTCAGAATGATACCGGAGCAGATGATGGCCGCCATGCCGATGAAATATGCGGCGGGAGCAATCCACGGAGAGCCTCCGAAAATCGCGCCGGCGATCATGGCAATAAAGGGCAGCTTCGCACCGCAGGGGATAAAGGTCGTCGTCATGACCGTCATACGTCGGTCACGTTCGTTTTCAATGGTACGGGACGCCATGATTCCGGGGATACCGCAGCCGGTACCGATCAGGATCGGGATAAAGGATTTTCCCGAAAGCCCGAATCTCCGGAAAATACGGTCCATCACAAAGGCGATACGCGCCATATAACCGCACGATTCAAGGAAAGCGAGGAAGATAAACAGGATAAGGACCTGCGGAACAAAGCCAAGCACCGCGCCGACACCGGCGACGATACCGTCCAAAATGAGTCCTTTGAGCCAATCCGCACAGTTAATCGCGTCAAGCCCGCTTTCGACAAGGACAGGGATTCCGGGCACCCATATGCCGTAATCGGCAGGATCCGGCTCCTCAAAGCCATTCTCCTCAAAATAGGCGACCGCTTCGAGATATGTCGTTTGAATGACCTCTTCATTGTCCTTTTCCGCATCGGGAACAGAGGAATAATAAACCGTCATATCGGTCTCCGCGAGGGTTTCCTCATCCTCGACGGTGATCATTCCCGTCGCGTTGTCGGAGGAGGGCTTGAAAGCTTTCAGTGCTTCCAATGCGGCTGCCGCATCAAAATCATCGGCCTCCGTATCCAGATCGACGAAAGCGTTCACTGCATTCATGGCATCCGTATACGCGTCCGCCGCATCCGCCGCAGCGGAATCTCCGATGCCGAGCAGGTGCCAGCCGTCGCCGAACACGCCGTCATTCGCCCAGTCGGTCGCAAAGCCGCCGACCGTCGTGACAGAGACAAAATAAACGATAAACATGATGACCGCAAAGATCGGAAGTGCCGCCCACCGGTTGGTCACGACACGGTCGATCTTATCGGAAACGGAAAGCTTTTCGGCTTTCTTTTTCTTATAGCAGCTCTTCATGACGGAAGCGATATATACGTATCTCTCATTGGTGATGATGCTTTCCGCATCATCGTCAAGCTCCTTTTCCGCCGCCTTGATATCCTCCTCGATGTGATCAAGGGTCTCTTTCGGCAGATCCAGGGACGCCAGCACCTTTTCGTCGCGCTCAAAAATCTTGATTGCATACCAGCGCTGCTGCTCTGCCGGCATATTATGTACAGCCGCTTCCTCGATATGCGCGATCGCATGCTCGACCACGCCGGAAAAGCTGTGCTGCGGAATGGTTTTTGTAGTTTTCGCCGCTGTCACCGCTTCCTCCGCGGCTTCCATGATCCCGGTTCCCTTCAGCGCCGAGATCTCCACCACCTTGCAGCCGAGCTGACGCGAAAGCTCCGCGATATTGATCTTATCGCCGTTTTTGCTTACCACGTCCATCATGTTGACGGCGACGACGACCGGGATGCCGAGCTCCGTCAGCTGTGTCGTCAGATACAGGTTTCTTTCCAAATTGGTTCCGTCCACGATGTTTAAAATCGCATCCGGCCGTTCCCCGATCAGGTAGTTTCTCGCCACCACCTCCTCGAGTGTATACGGGGACAAAGAGTAGATGCCCGGAAGGTCCATGATGACAACGCCGTCATGTTTTTTCAGCTTGCCTTCCTTTTTCTCAACCGTGACGCCCGGCCAGTTTCCCACAAATTGATTGGAACCGGTCAGCCCATTGAACAGCGTCGTTTTTCCGCTGTTCGGATTGCCCGCAAGGGCAATCTTGATTTGCTTTTGATCCATTGCCGTTCTCCTTCTCAAAGTTAGTTTACTCTAACCCAGCTTCTTATAAATGCGGGATCTCGTCCCGTTACGATACGTTTATTCCACCTCGATCATATCTGCGTCCGCTTTCCGGATCGAAAGCTCATAATCTCTGACCGTCACTTCGATCGGATCACCGAGCGGCGCTACCTTGCGTATATACACATCAACGCCTTTGGTGATTCCCATATCCATGATCCGCCTTTTGACTGCGCCCTCGCCATGAAGCTTTACGACCTTTACTGTTTCACCGATTTTTGCCTGCTTCAAGGTTTTCATCGAAATTTTCCTCCTTATTATTCTATCAAATGGCTTCCGCCATGATTTTCAATACTGTTAAAATGCCGATATCGGCTTAAACGCCGAACGATCTATAATCTTTTGTCTTTATTTTGCTTCAACATAAATGCTTCGCATTTATGGGGTAATCAGCTTGAATTTCAAGCGATCTATACCCTTTTGAGGCTTATCTTTTATCTTTATTTTGCTTCAACATAAATGCTTCGCATTTATGGGGTAATCAGCTTGAATTTCAAGCGATCTATACCCTTTT
>URZF01000065.1 GCA_900552255.1 uncultured Eubacteriales bacterium
TTTTTCACTTTTTTGACGGCCGCACCGGTCGGCTTTTCGTCATAGATAAACAGAGAGAACTGCCAGTCCCGTAGGTATCCAATGTATCGCCGCCCGATAGGCCGTTTGATGGAGCACCGGATATTCGTCGGGGCTTATATAGGAGGGAAAATCAAAGCGCTTTGTGTCCGATTGCCCTCGGGAATATATAAATATAGAAGGAAAACAGGAGAAAAACAAACGGCATATCAAAGCCGTACGCAAAGGCGGGATAAAGCGCCATGAGAAAGATAAGGCAGGAATAGACGGCGATTCCGCGGCGCAGGGGCGCGGTTTTCCGTGCGACGCGATCGGAGCTCTTTCCCGCGGCTTCCTTGCGGGAAAGAAGAAAATTCTGCCATTCCTTCACGCTTTTCGGTTCTTTTTGAATCCGCCGTCCGCCGATGGAATCCGAAAGAAACAGGAGCAAAAACAAAGTAAAAACGGCATATGCGGCGACGCTTATTCCAATCACCGCCTGCTCGGACAGGTGAAGCTTCGCTTCGGCACCGAGGCTGAACATGATGAGCGTAATTGCAAAGAAAAGAAATATGCGAAGCGCGGCGGAGGCCGGTGTTTTGAAATTCATGACGGATTCCTTTTTGTGTATTTTGGCGCTTTCCATAGATTCAGAGAACGCCCAAATGCTCGAGAAGAATTTTGATTCCCATGAGAATCAGCACGGCACCTCCGAAAAGCTCCGCTTTGGATTTGTATTTTGCGCCGAACACATTGCCGACCTTGAGGCCTATCGCGGAAAGGACGAATGTGATGGAGCCGATGACGGCGATGGCGACCCAAATATTGACCTCTTGAATGGCAAAGGTGACGCCGATTGCAAGCGCATCGATGCTGGTCGAGACCGCGAGCGGCAGCATGGCACGCACGCCAAAGGAGGCATTCATCTTCTCCCCCTTGTCTCTGGATTCCCACATCATGCTGATTCCGATCAGAATGAGCAGGGCAAAGGCGACCCAGTGATCGATTTTTTCGATGTATTCCTTAAAGCCCGCGCCGAGAAAATACCCGATCATGGGCATCAGCGCCTGAAACCCGCCGAAATATGCTCCTACGGTAAGCGCGCGGCCGAGCGTAGCCTTTTCGACCGACAGTCCCTTGCATATCGATACCGCGAATGCGTCCATGGAAAGTCCGACGGCGATGACGATGAGTTCCCACATATGTTTTGATTCTCCTCTTAATTGATATTGACAGATAAAAAAAGACCTATCTGCCGCGTGAACAGATAAGTCTCGTCGTTTCATGCGGGGCCAGAACAGCGCGTGTTCAGTGTGTTGGCCGCGCAGCGCCGAGGCGCCGACTACTCCCTTATGCTTTCGCACATTGTATCACCTTTTCCGTGTTTTGTCAACTGAGAATTGCGCGGTTTTCGGGCGATTTTATGTTGACAGAAAAATGGGGGATATGTTATACTTCAATATACGAAATATATTAGGGAAATATGTCGAATCCCTCTTATGACGGAGCGTGACGCCTATGACTTATCGTGAACTTCTGCTTTCTCTGCGCCGCCGTGCGCTGCCCATTCTGCTGGTCTCGTTTCTGTGCGGTGCCGCTTTCTTTTCCGTGACGGCGTTCCTTTTACCTGAACGGTATGTCGCCTCTACGGTTTTTTGTGTCAGGAACCGCACAGGATATGAGGAGGGCATCACCAGCGCCGATCTTGCGGCGTGCGAATCGCTGACCGATCCGTGCATCGCGCTGATGACGGGCTCGGAGATCATGAGCCTTGCGTCGGGATCCCTTGACGGGATGACGGAGAGCGCCCTTAAAAGCAGGCTTTCGTTTGAAAATATGGGCGCCGGCGTTTTTCGGATGTCGGTTACGGACGGCGATGCCGAACGCGCAAGGGCTGCCGCCTTGGCGATTGCCGAGGCATCGGTGCCGCGGATCCCTGCGGTCATCGATGCGGGCGCGCTTACCGTCATCGACGGGGTATCGGTGACGCCGCTCGCGCGTCCTGCCGGGCGGAATGCCGTCATCGGCTTTGCCGCGGGGCTTGCCGTATCGGTGTGCTTCGTTATTTTTTCGGCGGCGCGCGGAAAAAAAGCGCGCGCTGCTCGTTCTGTGTGAAGGAAAGGACGGTAACTGAATTTGTTTGAAATCGATCGAATACCGGCGGAGATATACGCCGTGCTTGCCGATAAAGGTGTCAGGACGGAGGATATCCTGCTTGCCGCTTACTGCGACAGGGACAGGGATCATACGCCGTGCGACACCTATCTTTTTGCGACGGCGGAGGAGCTGCTGGTGCTTTCCGGCCTGTTTTCCCGCGAGACGGACACGCGCCGCCGCCGCTTTGCTAAAATTTGGAATGAAACGGAATATACGGTCTATTCCCTGAAAAGCCTGAAAGGCTTCAAAATCGAGGAGCTGATTTCCAGCGCAAGGTTTACAGCCGAGGACGAAAATGGAGAACCGATTTTTCTCGCGGCCATGACGAACTTCTGCCGCACCTCTATGATCGTCTTTAAAAAATATATCGATAAGATCAAGTGCGACGGCGCCTTTGAGGTGGATCCCGACGACGATCCGAAATCGAATCGATGCCCGAAATGCGGGAACCGCTATCCGGAGAAAAACAGAAAAATCTGCCCGAAATGTATGGATAAGGGCAAGCTTTTCCGCAGGATCGCGGGCTTTTTCCTGAAATACAAGCTGTATCTCGTCCTATCGCTCGTCTCGCTTGTGTTCATGACGGCGCTCAGTATCCTCGCTTCTTATTTTTCCGCAGGCTTTTTCTACCGCGAGGTGCTGGAGGAGGACGGGAGCTTTTACGGCATGATCGCTTTCGTGCTTGTTTTGGTCGTCGGCGCGAAGCTGCTGACGACGGGCTCTACGATCGTCAACAACTATGTGACCTCCATCATCGCGGCAAAGGTGAATTTTGACTTGAAGAAAACGATCTTCGGCGCGATCGAGCGTCTTTCCCTCGGCTTTTTCACAAGCCGTCAGACGGGCGGACTCATGACGCAGATCAACAACGATTCCAACACGATCTACGACTTTTTCTGCAATATTCTTCCGTATTTTATCGTCAATGTGGTCAAGGTCGCGGTGCTCGTCGTGCTGCTGCTCCTTATCGATCCGCTGCTTTCGCTCTTGTCTCTCATGGTGATTCCCGTTTCTTTCATCGTGATGCGGATCAGCTATGCCAAAAACCGCAAGCTGCATGCCAAGCGGTATTCGAGCCAGCGGTCGATGACCTCTTTTCTTTCCGACGAGCTTTCCGGCATGAGGGTCGTCAAGGCCTTTTCCAAGGAAAAGGAGGAGATCGAACGGTTCGACGCGCGCTCGGCCCGTCTTGCGCAGGCGGATATCCGCCGCGGCGTGTTCAATACGTTTTTCTCTCCCCTGTCCGGCTTTATTCTCTATACGCTCGGCAATCTTGTCGCACTCGGCGTCGGCGGCTGGTTCGTGATACAGGGCAGGCTCGATTATGCCGATCTCATGATGTTCACGACCTATATGAATATGATTTACTCGCCGTTGTTTTTTTTCAGCGAAATGTCGGAAATGACGGCGGACTGCTCCAACTCCCTGCAAAGACTTTTTGAGATCATGGATTCTCAGCCGGAGGTCTGCGAGGCGGAAAACCCCATGCGCTGCGATACGTTTCGGGGCGACGTGCGCTTTGATAACGTGTCGTTCTCCTACATCAAGAACCACAAGGTCATCGACAATGTGAGCTTCGAGGTCGAGGCCGGCAAAACGCTCGGCATTGTCGGTCATACGGGCGCCGGAAAGAGCACGCTTGCCAATCTGCTGATCCGGCTTTATGATCCGGAGAGCGGCACGGTCACCATCGACGGAACCGACATCAAGAAACTCGCGTTTGCCGATCTTTACCGCAATATCGCGATCGTTTCGCAGGAGACGTATCTCTTCATGGGCACGATTCTCGAAAATATCCGCTATGCGCGTCCCGACGCGAGCTATGACGAGGTCATCGCGGCGGCGAAGGCTGCCGGCGCGCACGATTTCATCGTGAAGCTGCCGGACGCCTACGATACGAAGATCGGCTTCGGCTATAAGGATTTGTCCGGCGGAGAGCGTCAGCGGCTTTCCATTGCAAGGGCGATTCTGCGCAATCCGAAGATCCTGATCCTCGACGAGGCGACGGCGGCGATGGATACCGAGACCGAGCGGAAAATCCAGTCGGCGCTCACCGAGCTTGTGAAGGGCAAAACCACCATCATGATCGCGCACCGTCTTTCGACTCTGCGCGACGCCGACAGTCTCATCGTCATTGAGAACGGCAAGGTGGCGGAGTCCGGCACGCATGACGAGCTGATGGCAAGGGACGGCGTCTATCACAAGCTTTACAGCCTCCAAATCGAGGCGCTGAAAAACGCGGGCATCGCGTAAAAGGAAGCGGGCGGCATACGCCGCTTTGAGAGGGGGAGCTTCCGAAAAGGGACGTGCGGAAAATATTTCATCTTTTAACGTATCGCTTTCGCAGCTCCTTTAAATAAAAATATTCAGCATAAAGAGGAAATATATATGGATCAAAACAAAATGGGGGGCAGACGCCGTCCGCCCGAGGGCGGCGCGCCCGGCAGAAAACCGACGGCGGAGAATCCGAACACGCCGGAAATCACAGAAAGCAACGCTTCTTTTCTCATGCGCGGCGGCTTTCTGTACATGAAGCATCCGAAGGACGCGGAGCCGGTGCGGGTAATGCTGCATCGGGATTTCCCGTTTGAATTTCTATGGGAGTACATATCGGTGCTCGATGTCGACGGCTATGAGCTGGCATCGATTCGGAAAATCGACGATTTTTCCGGCGAGGAGCGGGAAATGCTTGTCCGTGAGCTGGAGAGAAAATATTATTCTCCGGTGATCCGGAAAATCTATTCGGTCAAGGAACGCTTCGGCTTTTCCTACTGGGACGCGGAGACCTCCGCGGGCCGGCTGACCTTTACGCTTCAGGATACGTTCAAAAGTATGGTCCGCGCGGGCGGCGGCCGGCTGTTTTTGTTCGATGTGGACGGGAACCGCTTCGTGATCGAAGATACGGAGGCGCTCGACCGCAGAAGCTATAAGAAGATCGAGCTTTATCTGTAAGCGGGGTGATGATATTGGCAAATGAAAATAAGCGGCTCATCTCCCGCGCAAAAGAGCTTTGCTCCGGTCTTTCCGACGAGCAGGCGGTTTCGGTTTGGGAGTATAACCTCGACCGCACCGTGCCGGATGGGGTGACGGACGGCTTCGTTCTCGTGACCGAGCAGGCGCTTTTGGTTTATGAGAACGGAGAGACGGTTTTGGAGGCTTCTCTCTCATCGGTCGAGGAGTTCAAATTCACCGCCGGCGTCGGCTGCGTTTTCGCGGAATATACCGACAAATCGGGGAAAACCGAGCTGATCTCGCGTGCGGACTGCTCCCACAAAAGCCGCATCGCGGCGGCCGTCAAGGCGGCGAACCATTATCTGCGATACGGACGGCACGCCTTTGAAAAATATTCTCCGGCGGCGAGGGTATGCCCGAAGTGCGGACGCGCCTATCGCGACGGCTCGGAAACCTGTCTCACCTGTATCGACAAAAAACGGATCGTCTCCCGTCTGTGGGAGATCATGAAGCCCTATAAATGGCATATTGCCGCTTCCATTCTCCTGTTCGCGGTGATTTCGGGGATCAATCTTATCACCCCGTATCTCAACCGCGTTTTGGTGGACGACTATATCCGCAGCGAGGAACCGGTGCTGCTTTCCGCCTTTGTCGCGGCGGTGCTGGCGATTCTCGTCGCACAGCTTGTGCAGCGGGGACTCACCTCCGTGCGCAACTGGTTTCTCGTGATCGCGGGAAACAAGGTGGTGCTGCGTCTGCGCGGGATCGTGTTTGAGAAAATCCAAAAGCTCTCCATTTCCCGTATTTCCAAGCGCACCGCGGGAGAGCTTTTGAACAGGGTATCGAACGACACGGCGCGCATCCGCATGTTCATCGTCAATCAGCTGTCGAGTATGATCGAGCAGATCATGCTGTTTTTGGCGGTCGGCATCGCGCTTTTCATCTACGACTGGAAGCTGGCGCTTCTGATTATCCTGCCGACGCCGCTGATCGCGGTGGCATTCGCGCTGTTCCGCGGCGCGATGGGCAAGCTGTTCCGGCGCAACTGGGAACGTCAGTCGCAGTCGAACACGGTGCTGCACGATATCTTTTCCGGTATCCGCGTCGTGAAATCCTACGGCATGGAGCACCGCGAGGCGCAGCGCTTTGAAGAATATGCCGCCGCGGAGAAGGAAACACAGCTTCAAATCGAGAAAAAATGGGCATTTATCAATCCGATCCTGCAATTTTTGATGGGCTTCGGAGAATTTATTCTCTTATACTATGCGGGCAGCGCCGTTTTAGGCGGAACGATGACGTACGGCGAAATGTCGCAGTTTTCGAGCTATGCCGGCATGCTGTATGCGCCGCTTCAATTTCTCGCGACGCTGCCGCGTCAGATCATGCAGGCAGCAACCTCCATCACCAAGGTGTTCGAGATCATCGACGAACCGGTGGAGATCGAGGACAGCGCGAATGCCGTCGATATCGATATCAAAGGCAACATCGACATCGAGGACGTTTCCTTCGGGTACGACGAAACGGCGGAGGTGCTGCGCGATATCACGCTCCATGTGAAGCCGGGCGATTTTATCGGACTTGTGGGCAAGTCCGGGACTGGAAAATCGACGCTTATCAATCTTGTCATGAGAATGTATGACGTCGACGAGGGCTCCGTCAAGATCGACGGCGTGGATATCCGGGATATATCCCAGCGGTCGCTGCGCTCGCAGATCGGCGTCGTTTTGCAGGAGACGTTCCTTTTCAACGGGACGATTTTCCAAAATATCGCCTATGCGAAGGCGGACGCGACACGGGAGGAGGTCATCGCCGCAGCGAAGGCGGCGGGCGCTCACAGCTTTATTGTCAAGCTGACCGACGGCTACAACACATGGGTAGGGGAGCGCGGCTGCACGCTCTCCGGCGGAGAGAAGCAGCGCATCGCCATCGCCAGAGCGCTCCTGCACAATCCGAAGATCCTGATTCTCGACGAGGCGACGGCGTCGCTCGATACCGAGACGGAAAAGCAGATTCAGGATTCTCTTGCCGCGCTCTCGCATGAGCGCACCACCATCGCCATTGCGCATAGGCTTTCCACGCTTCGCAACGCGACGCGCCTTGTGGTGCTCGACCGCGGAAGAATCGTCGAGACCGGCACGCACGACGAGCTGATCGAGAAAGAGGGGATATACTATGATCTCGTCATGGCGCAGAGAGAGATGTCCAAGATGGCATAAAAACAATGGAATATTTTTTAAAAAGCAAAAAGCCCGGCTGCAAAAGCAGCCGGACTTTTTCTCAAAATATTGTCGAGATAGACGCTTTTTCAACCAATATCATTGAAAATTTTCCAAAAATTCCGGCAAAGAATGAAGGGCATTTCCGCGCCGCCGACCCGCCTCATCCGACGCGGCAGGCGCGTCCGCCGCATATCGCCGCAAACAGCCTGTCAAGGCCGGCGGCGATGTCAGAAAGCGCTGCGCCGAAGATCGCCTTTTCTATATGTGGTCGCTGAGAACGCCTCTTTGGTGATGTGTTTTTCTCGGCGT
>URZF01000066.1 GCA_900552255.1 uncultured Eubacteriales bacterium
TGCTTCGAGAGCTTTCATTCAGAAAAAGCTGCGCTGTATCGGGGGACTCCTTTCTTCTGACCGGAACGGGCGCTTATATCGAGCCGCGGCTTTATGCTTACAGCTTCAAGCAGTTCCTCGATAAAAACCATATGAAGCATTACGGCTTTCACGCGCTGCGGCATACCTTTGCCACGAGATGTATTGAAAGCGGCTTCGATGCAAAATCGCTATCCGAGCTTCTCGGACATGCCAATGTCAAAATCACGCTGGAGCGATATGTGCATCCTTCTCTCGATCTGAAAAGAGAGCATATGAGACGGCTTTCCGAAGCGTTTGCGCCGTGAAATCGCGTCGTCCGGCATCGTTTTCTTTCGGCTGCGCCTATACAAATCGATGAAGTTTCTTATAGTTTGTTACTATAAGAAAAAATATTCGCAAATAGACTGAAATTTGTTCTGAAAAAGGACAGAGGCATTCGCAAGGCTATCGGATCGGAGGATTCCTTTATGAAAACAGCGTCATATTTGTCCCGCGTCGGCGGATTTGTATCGATCAATACCGGATCGATCCGGGATTGCTACACCGACGCAAAGGTAAAATATGAAAATAACGCGGCGGGCTTCGTATTTGAGAATACCGGCGGGATTGCACGCTCCGTTTCGAAGGGACAGACGTCAGGCAGAGAGAACATCGCCGGCTTTTGTTGCCGAAACAAAGGGACGATCGCAAACGCCGGATGGCTGTGTTCCGCCGAAACGTCGGGAAAAACGTCCTATCTCGATGCCGCGCTGGAGATTGCCTATGAAAAGGCAGAAGCGTTGAAGGATAAGCTCGGTCTTGGCGCCGCGTGGCGTGCATTGGACGGGGAGGGCGAACGTCTCGAGCTTGACGAGCAGGTGAATACATATTTATTTGACGCGGAGGGGACGTCCGTCATCGGGATCGGAAGTGCCGAAGAGCTGGAAAGGCTCGCTCTTGACATTGCCGCGGGAGATGAAGCGGCCGCGTCCGCGCATTACAGACTGGTCTGTGATATCAATCTGCATGGGAAAAAATGGCTGCCGCTCGGTCTTTCCGACGCGGCGCCTTTTACGGGGATTTTCGACGGCGGAGGCCATAAGATCACCAACTTTAAAATCCGTTCCAAAAAGCTGGAATATGCGGGATTTTTCGGCTGTATCAAGGGGGGCGTCGTCGCCAATCTCAGTCTTGACTGTATTGCGGATGCACGCGGCGGCCATGTGACCGGCTGCCTGTGCGGGATCAATGATAAGGGCATGATTGTCAACTGCCGGGTCGTCGCCAGGGTTTCCGCGGAGAAAATCTGCGGCGGCTTTGTCGGCAAAAACATGGGAGTCATCGAGAAATGTTGCTTTATCGGAAAAATCGTGCCCGCAGCGCCTCTTGTCCTTATTTTTCTGCCGTTTTGCGCGCTGCTTGTCCTTTTGCTGGCCGTCGGGGCTGGCATTATGCTCAATCGGCTTCTGTCTCCTCCGTGGAGCCCGGAGATCATCGACCCGAACGCACGTCCCTCCACCGACACCGGAACTTATACGCCGCCGCCTGCCGGCTCGAACCGCATCAGCTTTGAGCTTAACCAAGAGGTGTATATCAGCTCCGTGACGCAGGTAGGGATCGTGAATTATGTCAACCCGAAGCGCAGCACGCAGGACGTCGTCATCCGCGTGCTTATCAGCGATGCCGAGCTGATGCGCACGATTGGAAAAACCGGCCGCAGCGCCTCCGAGCAGGCGGCGCTGGAAGCTGAGCAGGGATATGACGCCGAGACCTCCTATCAGGAGCTTTACCGCTCCGGCCGCATCAAAATCGGCTATGAAATCGAGGCCATCAAGCTTTCTGCGCTTGCGGACGGCACGCTGCTGCCGGTGGGAGATTATGAGATGCTGGTCGCCATCGACGCATACGATCCCGATACGAATGAAAAATCGGTCGTCAATGCGCAAGCGCCGATCACAGTGCATGTCGTAGACCCCGAAGGTTAAAAATGAAAAGGAAAGGAGGAATACGGATGAAAAGATTTTTGTGCGGCTATGCCGTATTGGCGCTGATTCTTGTTATGATATTTTCATGGATTCCTTCTTTTCGGCTGAACGCCGCCTATACATATTCCTCCGGAGCGGTCGTCATCGACGGGGCTGCGGTGGAGGAGCATGGAACGGAATACATTATCGAACAGGGCGTATATTCCGTGACGGTCACGGACGGCGTCGATGTCACGCTGATTTTCAACGGCGTCACCATCGACCGCAGTACGGACGGTCTCGGCGACAGTACGACGGGCGCTGCCACGGCGGCGGAGCTTTATGAGGCGGGACGCCGTCTGCATGAGCTGACGGGAGAGGCCGCATGGTCGAAAACACCGGCCGCCGGCGGATATTATGTGCCGACCTGTCCGTTTCTCATAACGGGCGGCGCCTCGGTCACAGCCCGTTTCGACGGGGACTGCCTGTTCCGTGCGGGAGGCAACGGCTGGTATCTCGCCTCACAGACCGGCACGCTCGAAAATGCTCTTGCGAGCGACGGAAGAGGCGGATACGCCGGTATTCAGGTGGACGGCGACGCCTCGCTCACCATCGCAGGCGCGAACAACCTCAAAGCGTACGGCGCGTTTCCGCTGGCCGGTACGGCAAGCAGCGAAGGTCAGACCTATGAGGACGATCCGCTGAAAGTCAATCCCGTTTTCGGCCTGGATGGAACGGGCTCGTATCCATGGGATCGACCGACGGCAGTCAGTACGACTGAGATAAACGGCGGCGGCGCCGGGATCGGCGGCGGCGCTTCCTATGATACGGAAACGGTAAGGGTTGAGGAGCATGGGTATACCGCCGGAACGCCGGGGGAAATCGTCGTCGATTCGGGAAATATCTATGCGGTCGGGGGACATCAGGCGGCCGGGATCGGCGGCGGAGTCAACAGCGCCGCTACGACGTCTCAGATCGTGATAAACGGCGGCAATATCACGGCGATCGGCGGACGCTTTGCTACGGGAATCGGAGACGGCGATTCCATATCCGAGATGGAATCCTTTTTGTATGCGGAGAACTATGCCATTGTGATAAATGGCGGTATGGTCGGTGCCTACGGAGGGACCTCCGCCGCGGCGATCGGAACGACGGATAATATCACTGTGAATGACCCTCAAAAAACTCCATTTAGCAAAACATCGGGAATTTCCATCACCATCGCGGGAGGTGTCGTTTCCGCGCAGTCGGGAGAGGCGACGGGAGAGGGCAGTGCGACGGCCGCGATCGGCTCCGGCGAGAATACGGACGTGGTGGATAACAGCATCACGATTGATTCTGCGGCCAAGGTGATCGCCGCGAGCTTCTCCCAGTATGCGATCTCCGGCTGCGGAACGGACGCTTCTCTTGTTCCCGTTGTCAATATCGACCCGTCGGGCTATATGTATCTTGCGAGATTTGCGGCGTCAAGTGAAGAACGGATTTTCACGCTGTATCCGGTAAAGACGGACGAGGCCGGCAATCCGATGCTGGTTTCTGTCAAGGCTTCCGAGATCTTGGGTGGAGCGGTTCCGGACAACGCTGTTTACTATGCGCTGGACCGAGAGAAAAATGAATATTACTGCGTGAACGCATACGGCAATGCGATAGGAGAGGACGGCGCGATCCTCGAAAACGGCGAACGATATTATCCTGCGGAAATCCTCGATATCTCCTATTATTATAATACGTCCGCTGTCGTCGATACCGTTTCCGTTCCGGGCAAATATACGGCGGTGGCGCTGACGCTGCCCGATCCTGCGGAATACGGCGGATGCTATGTTGTGCATGTCCCCGACGGGGAAAGCGGCACCGATGACGATATTTATGCCGTCCTCCACAAATATCAGTCCGGTACGACTTCGGGAAAGATCGAATATCAAGGCGACTATCATGTTTCAAAGGGAACAAACCATGCGGACAGGGAGACGCCGAGCGTTGTCGAGGATCCAACGGCAGCTCCTCTTACCGCTCTCAAGGTTTTTCCGATCGATGCCGATACCGGTGAGATCGGAGCAGACCTTGTCGGGAATTTTTCCGCGAATACCTATGGATATACGGTCTATCTCCCGTATGGAACGACAAATTTTCAGCTTTATTCAGCGTATGCTGCCTCCGACGATGTGATTTCCGTTTCGGTCAGCGGCAGCACGGTGACAAGTCAAACGCTGCATTATACGAGCAACGGTCTTTTCATGGAGCATACGCTCGACGTTTCCGTGGAGAATGAAGAAAGCGTGGATATTTGGATCCGGAAAACGGACAGGAGCACGGGGGTCGGGAGCGATCCGTATTTGGTTTATAAGATCACGGTAATCGTAAAGAAAATGTATATGATCGGCATGGATCCGCTGGATAAGCTGTATGACGGCATTGCCGTTTCGGCTTTGCCGGACAGGGTCATTCTTCCGAGCGGGTATCGCTATGATATATCTGAGGGAGAGGATTCCAATACTCCGTCAAGCGTGAGCTGCGAGGGGCTTCCCGATACCGTTATCGACACGTTCAGGGATTCTTTTGAATCGGGGTCCCGGTGGAACGGAAAGAGAGAACTCGGCGTGACGATTTCGGTCGCTCTGGATGCCGACTCTCGCATGATAAGCATCAATACATCGATTTCCAATAATAGCTCGGCAGTCCAAATCGTGACGCAGGTCAGCTTAAAGGCGAGCTCTTCCGAATCGCGTATCACGTATTCAAATGTCCCGGCGAGCTTTGATTATTTCTATATTGCCGCTGAAAACGGAAAAATCACATTGGTTTCGCAGTATAATTCCGCTTATTCTTATGAGATCCTGAATGTGTCGCTGTCCGAACCCGAGACCGAAAATGAATTGACGGAGGAGCAGATCGAGGCAAATCGAAACGCTGTCATCGAAGCGCTGAAGGAAAGCACGAGAAGCACGGTCGAAAAGAGCGAGAATCTGACGGAAAGCTCCGAGAACGGTCAATATAACAAGGGGAATCGGACAACGAAGTATACGCTGACCGTTGAAGGCATATCCTCCTCCGCAGGAGATACCGTCAAGAAGGAATATGGGATCACCGATGCGACCGATTCGCCGATTCAGGGCAATGTGCGGGTGATCGCAACTTATTATGCCGAGGAGGATATCACTGCTCGTCTTACCGAGACCGAGAGAAATTCGGTCGAATATCGGTATTACCGCGATGTGAACGGCGACGGGATCTTGGATTCCGGCGACGAGCTGCTTTCCTCCGCGCCAAAGGACGCGGGCAAATATTTCGTCACGGCATTCCTTACGACGCAGACCTATGAGGCATACGGCGGACTTTCTTTTACCGTTTACCGCAAAGAGATCGAGGTGGTCGCCGTAGAGAACTGGCGCACTTATCTCTCGCCGCAGGAGCTTGCGGCGTATGACGGCGTTATCACGGACTTGGGAAGGATAACGGTATCCGGCGTTCTGCCGGGAGAAGCCGTCGTCCTTCTCACGGATTCCATTGTCGGGAAATATGTGGATACCGGCGGGGCCGGCTATACCGACGACATCGGCTATCATGAGAGGAAAATACGGCTTAGCGGTCTTTATCTCGATCCCGCGGAGCCGGTAAATGCAAATTATATCTTTTCACTGAGCGCCGTACAGACGGACGGAAGCGCGGTATTCTACGTTTATGGCGAGCTCACCTATAAAACGACGGGAGCGATCTTCCGGAAAACCGAATCTGCCGCATCCTTCTGGCGGAAATTCTATCCGACGACGGATACGACGTTTTTGAAATGGAACGACAACATAAGCGGGGAATATCCGGAGGAGGAAACGCGGATCGATTATCATTCCCCCTCCAATACCGAACACCGTGAATATGTCTATCTGAGAACGGTGAACAAGGGGGCGTCGGAGGCGCGGTATGCGGTCGATGTCGAATTCGGTGCGATGTCGTTCACCTATTCCCGTGCGGTTTGGAATGTGGATACATATGAGTATGAAGAGAACGATATCGGATTTTGGACCGGCAATACCGGAGAAAACAACCGCATTACGGTCAGCAATTATTCCAACAAGAGCATCCAGTTCAGCGCCTACGCAGAGATCGAGTTTATTTATCGTCCGACGTCGGAGGACTCCATAAATGGTATCAGCGTCTATTTGACCCATGATGACAAGGCGTATACCATGAACACGCCGGTCACGGTGCCGGCGGCGTCGGAAGCGACGGAGCAGTCGCCGGGCGCGCCCTCTTCGGACAGTCTGAGACTGATGCTTTCCGGTGTGCCGCAGATGGCTTTGGACTCCTATGCGACGGTCGGCATGGTTTCGGTGCTGATCTCCAAAACGTCATGAGACGGAGGAGCTTTGTATGAAAAAATGGTTTTTGGCATTGCTTGCCGTGTGGATGATAGCCGGCTCTTTTTCTGTGGCGGTACGGGCGGAACGGGTGGTCGGGAACGGGAACGGCGATATTTCCGACGGGGCGGGGGACATTCCGAACGCCTCCGGCTCATCGTCGGAGATCAAGGTGACGGTATCCGATGTTGCAAGCCGTTATGCGGTCGATGTGACGTTCCCCTCGCTTGCTGTCGTTTTCGGAGAAGTCGTTTGGAATGTCGATGACTGCCGATATGAAATCGGAGAGAATGATCCCGGTACCGATCGGTTTGACATTCAGGTCACCAATCATTCCGACCGGCCGCTTCTCATATACGGCGACTTTCAGAAAACGTCCGTGGCTGATGGGATAGCCGTTGTATGTGATGCAAGCTCGGCGCGCAAGCTGAGGCTTCCGGCAGTCGCGCCGGGGGCGGATGCGCCGCAGAGCATGACGATCGGCGTCTCCGTCGCACCGGAGTCGGGAAAAACATGGGAGGATGTTCTCGTCCGGCTGCTTTCCGGAAAAACGGAGGACGGCGGTTATTCTTATACGATCGGAGCGCTTTCGGTTTTTGTGGAAGCGGCGCCGCAGGATTAAATTTTGTTTATGGACTCGCAAGGGAGTTTGTAATCGATACTTATTTTTAAGGAGGAATCAAGTGAAGAGAATTCTTTGGGTTTTATTGACCGTGCTGATGCTCGCGGGACTTTGCTGCATGAGCATTGCGGCGGCGGATATCACCAAGCATGTGGTTGGTACGCACGGCCAAAGCGGCACGGTCGCAGACGGCGCGGAGGAGGTTCCGGCCGGCGCATCCACAAGCGGCGACGTGGTATTGACTGTGGGAAAAATCAACAGCAGATATGCCGTAGACGTTACATTCCCCGAGAATATGACCATTGCGGCGGGAGATGTGACATGGAACGTCAACACCCTGCAATACGAGCTTGACAGTGATGCGCTGGAAGATCAAACCTTTAAAATTGTCATTACCAATTATTCCGATCAGCCGGTCGTTGCAACGCCGTCGGCGGCGGTCACGGAGAATGGCACAACGGCCGGTATATCGCTTACCGTCCCTGATGCTTCGACAACGCTTATGGCTGTGACGGACGAGAATAATCCTTCCGGAGAAGCAGTCACCGGAGAAATCACGGCGGCGCTTTCGTCGGGAGACTGGACGGCCTCGGTCTATGGACTGATTGCCGCTGGGAATACCGGCGACGTCACCGTCGGTACGGTTACGATCACGATTGCAAAACCGTGATCCCGTTTCTCACTCTTGTTTAT
>URZF01000067.1 GCA_900552255.1 uncultured Eubacteriales bacterium
CCGAAGACGCCTCGCTGGACGGGTTGCTGGAACAGATGATCACAGTCAGTTCGAACGAGGCCACCAACGCGCTGGTGTGTACGCGCGCATGACGCAGGAAAAGGCGTCCCCGGATGCGCGCACCTATATCGGCAGCGGAAAAGTGAAGGAATTATCCGAGCTTTGCAAAAACGGCGGTGTAGACACGGTCATATTCGATTCCGAGCTTTCGCCCTCTCAGATCAAAAATTTGGAGGATGAGCTGGGAGATGTGCGTGTGATCGACCGCAGCATGCTCATCCTCGATATTTTCGCGCTCCATGCGACAAGCGGAGAGGGAAAGCTTCAGGTGGAGCTGGCGCAGCTCAAATACACGGTGCCGCGCCTTACGGGACACGGAACGGAGCTTTCGCGGCTGGGCGGCGGAATCGGTACGAGAGGCCCCGGCGAGAGCAAGCTGGAAACGGACCGCCGCCATGTAAAGCGCCGGATCGACGCCTTGGAGGCTGAGCTTTCCGAGCTTGCGAAAAACCGCGCGGTACAGCGCGGCGGACGCGACCGTTCCGGCATCTTCAAGGTGGCGATCGCCGGCTATACGAACGCCGGAAAATCGACGCTGCTGAATTTTCTGACGGATGCCGGCATTCTTGCGGAAAACAAGCTGTTTGCAACGCTCGATCCGACGACGCGCCGCTATGCCTTGCCGTCCGGCGAGGAGATTCTGCTCACCGACACGGTCGGCTTTATCCGGAACCTGCCGCATCATCTGATCCGCGCGTTCCGCTCGACGCTGGACGAGGTCTGCTTTGCAGACGCGATCCTCGTCGTGATCGACGCTTCGGACCCGGAAGCGGACGCGCAGACCGCGGTGACAAGGAAGCTCCTCGAGGAGCTCGGTGCGGCGGATAAGCCGACGCTTTTCGTATACAACAAGTGCGATCTCGGCATCGCAGGACATCCGTCCACCGAGACGGAGCGTAACGTCTTTATTTCCGCCGCCACCGGCGAGGGAATAGACGAGCTTGTCGGACGGCTGGAGGAGCTTGCGGCGGCGGGGAAGAAGGAGTATCTGTTTGTATTTCCCGCCGACAAGCTCGGACTTGTCGGTTCGCTCTATGAGAGAGCGAATGTAACAAGCGTCGAATACGGCGATGGCGGCGCCCGTGTTGTGGCTGTCTGCGACAAAAAAACGGCGGGACAGCTTTCGGAATACATTCAAAAATAGGCAGGACAGCCATCTCATCCGCCGACGGAATCGGCGCGTTGCGAAAAACCGAATCGACTGCGGCGGATGATGGAACAACATGAAAAACGGAGAAGCATATGTCGGAGCAGAATCTTGTCACGCTTGGAAAAGAGGCCAAAGCCGAGCTTACGGAGAAAAAATCCGTATTCATCGGCCATGCCGCGCCCGTCCGCTCCGCGGAGGAGGCGGAGAACTTTGTCCTTGGAATCCGGAAAAAGCACGCGGACGCGCGCCATAACGTATTTGCTTATACGGTGGGGAGCGCCGTCCGGTGCAGCGACGACGGCGAACCGAAGGGAACCGGCGGCGTGCCGGTGCTGGAGGTGCTGAAAAAAAGCGGCGTCGATCGGGCGGTGATCGTGGTCACGCGGTATTTCGGCGGGATTCTGCTCGGCGCGCCGGGACTTGTGCGCGCCTATTCCCGCGCGGCGGCGATGGCGGTCGAGGCGGCGGGCATCGTTACATACAGAAGTTACACGGAGTGCACGGTCGCTTGTGAATATTCCTTCTATGACCGGCTCATGTATGAGATCGGCAGACGCGATATCCTCGTGGACGGCACAGATTTTGCGGACAGCATCACACTGAGGCTTGCGGTGCTTTCGGAGGAATATGAGGCGTTTTGCGAGACGGTTTTCTCCATGACCGGCGGCAAGACGATGCCGAGGCGCGGCGCCGACCGCTTCGACGGCAGAGCCGAGCGGTAAACGAGAGGAAAGTTTACATATATAAAAATGTGTTTTTGGTGAAGCCGGAGCTCAGACACGCGGAATAGATCAGAGCGTGACGAGAGTTTTTGGATTGCGGTGACGGCATGGGCGGCTGCGGCACGCTTCGGAAACGGGAAAATCCGGCCGAATTGACTTGCGGATGTGGAGATGTGTTCACGTAAAGAAACCGTTCCTTTGAATTGAGTGCCGTCAGCGCAGTTTATTTATGTTCGGAGAAATCGATGGGAAATTGTCGGAATGATAGACGTTTGGCTTTACTTTCACGATTTTTTAGCGAAATATACCGGACGTATCGGCGATTCCGTCCGTCCCTCTGAGCGCAGAAAAGGTCATGCGGCCGCTATGCTGCGGGAGACTCTGCCGTACCGTAAGGAAATCGGACTGAAAAGGGGATGATACCCTGCGCCGAAGATAACATAGTCGGCAGAAAAACGCTCCTCAAAAACGGCGGCGTGTATGAATCGACGGTGTTCTATCCTGATGGAAATGAGTATCTTGAACGGTACTGGATCGATTCGACGGCCGATGGTGTCGGTTTGTGAAAAATTATCGGAAAATCCTTAAAATTTTTTGTAAATTAAAAGGATTTTTCGATTTTTTTGCGTATTTATCTTATGTAGACATATTTCGATGAACGTCATGAGCATGGTGTTTTATGATTTCGATGTCTCATGACGGCCGGGAGGTTTTCATGACCATTGCGCAGATGACATGTGAAAGAGAAAGGATGTTTCTTTCGGAATTTGCTTGTCTCAGTGAGAATACGAAAGGCAGGGAACAGCTATGCGCACCGTGTACGACGCGCACGGAGTTCCAGCGCGACCGCGACCGCATCATCCACTGCAAGGCGTTTCGGCGGCTGATGCACAAAACGCAGGTGTTCCTCTGTCCGGAGGACGACCATTACCGCACGCGCCTGACGCACACGCTGGAGGTCACGCAGATCGCGCGCACCATCGCCCGCGGACTCTCGCTCAATGAGGATTTGACGGAGGCTGCCGCGCTCGGACATGATCTCGGTCATACGCCGTTCGGCCATGCCGGAGAATATGTACTGCAGGAATGTTATTCGCCGGATTTTACGCACTACCGTCAAAGTCTGCGCGTGGTGGACAAGCTGGAAAACGGCGGCGTGGGACTCAATCTCACCTATGAGGTGCGCGACGGGATTCTCAATCATGCGGGAGAAGATCTCGCGTCCACGCTGGAGGGCAGGATCGTCAAATATGCGGACAGAATCGCTTATATCAATCACGATATCGACGACGCGATCCGCGGAAAAATCTTAAAGCAGTCGGATATTCCGGCGGATTTGTGCGAAATTCTCGGTTTTACGCATTCCGAACGCATCGGAACGCTGGTAAACGACATAATTTATGCTTCAACGGGCAAAAATGATATCATGATGACCGACGAGGTGTATGACGCGATGATGCGGCTGCGCTCATTTTTATTCGAGCGCGTTTACCGTAATCCGGAGGCCAAGAGCGAGGAAGTGCGTGCGAAGGACATGCTGCGGCAGATGTACGCATATTTTGTCGCGCATCCGGAGAAAATGCCGGACGACGAATACAAAACGTCCGATTCGGACGAGCCGGTGGAGCGGCGCGTATGCGATTATATCGCCGGCATGACAGACCGGTACGCCATCAATGTTTTTGAAAGCCTTTTCATCCCGAAGGTGTGGAAAGTAAATTAGGAAAAATCCGTTATAGAGGGGAGGCGGTGCGATGCGGATTCCTCAAAGCTTTATCGACGAGGTCAAATACAGGAATAAAATCGAGGACGTAATTGCTTCTTATGTGAATCTGAAGCGCGCCGGCTCGAATTATCAGGGGCTTTGCCCGTTTCACAGCGAAAAGACGCCATCCTTCACAGTTTTTCCGAATACGGAGACCTTTCACTGCTTCGGCTGCGGCGCCGGCGGAGACGTGATCTCCTTTATCATGCGCGCGGAGAATCTCGAATATCCGGGTGCCGTTGAGTTTCTTGCCAAGCGCGCGGGGCTGGAGATGCCGGAGGAGGCAGGCGGCGCGGGCAGCGAGACGGTCAAGCGTTCGCGGATGTATGAGATGAACCGTGCGGCGGCGGTATTCTTCAATAAAATGCTGTATGCGCCGGAATCGGAGCCGGCAAGGGAATATTTAAAGCAGAGGGGACTTTCCTCCGCCGCAGTCAAGCGCTTCGGGCTGGGCTTCGCGCCGAACAGCTTCGATGCGCTGCGCCGCCATATGCATTCGCTGGGCTACGGCGACGACGAGCTGAAGGAGGCCTTCCTTTGCGGGAAAAGCGAGCGCACGGGCGGGTATTTCGATTATTTCCGCGGCAGGCTCATCTTTCCTATCATCGATAATTTTTCCAATGTGATCGCATTCGGCGGACGAGCACTCGGCGACGGCAAGCCGAAATATCTCAACACATCGGATACGCCGGTATTCAAAAAAAGCCGGAACCTGTTCGCGCTGAATTTCGCCAAAAACGCATGCGCAGAATCCCTAATCCTCTGTGAGGGCTATATGGATGTCATCGCCGTGAATATGGCGGGCTTTCCGAACGCGGTGGCGACGCTCGGCACGGCGCTCACCACGGAACAGGCGCGGATCATGGCGAAATATACGAAAAAGGTGATCCTTTCCTACGACAGCGACGACGCCGGCGTTTCTGCGGCGAAGCGGGCGATTCCGATTCTCACCGACGCGGGACTCGAAGTGAAGATGCTCCGAATGGAGGGGGCGAAGGACCCGGACGAATATATCAAGAAATTCGGAGCGGCGCGTTTTAAGACGCTGATCGACGACAGTCAGGGAAAGCTCGACTATCTGTGCGACAGCGTGTTAAATAAGTACAACATTCTGATCCCGGAGGAGAAGCTGAAGGCGGCCGACGAGCTTTGCGAGGTCGTATGCGGCATATGGTCCGATGTGGAAAGAGAAATCTACATAACGAGGATTGCGGAGCGCCTTTCCGTCGAGCCGGCCAATCTGAAGAGGGACGTCGAGCGCCGTATGCGGCGGAAGAAAAAGGACGAGGACGCGGAGCTGCGCCGGAAGATCGTATCCGACACGCTTGGCTACGGCGATCGGATCAACCGGGATTTTGTGGGAAACGCAAAGGCGGCACGGGCGGAGGAAGCGATCATCGGGATTCTGCTTTTGCGGCCGGAACTTGTGCCGGAAATCAAGAAGGGACGGGTTCCCCTTGCAGCGGACGACTTTGTCACACAGTTTAATAAGAGGGTGTTTGAAGCTATCTTGGACTGCGAGGGCAAGTGCGACATCGGGCTTTTAGGACAGGATTTTTCCGTGGAAGAGATCGACCGCATTACCGCGATGCAGGTAAAGCGCGCATCCTTAACGAAAAACGACTTGGAGGTCCTTACCGACAATGTCCGCACGCTGAAATCCGAAGCGGCGGAAAAAAACGGGACGGACGAACTTGAGGATATCAAAAATCTACTGAACATAAAGAAGAAATGACGAAAATTACGGAGGAAGATGTATGAATTGGGAATGGGTGCCGGAAGAGGAGAACGAGGAGACGAATTTTCCCTCGGAACCGGAAAACGGCGATGCGGAGGAGAAAAGCGAGGATCCCTCCAAAACGGTGAAAGGCGATATCCAGGAGCTGATCGAAAAGGCAAAGAAAAAAGGCTCTCTTACCAACAGCGAGATTTTAGCTGTGCTCGGCGATACGGATTACGATATCGATCAGATCGACAAGCTCTACGAGGCGCTGGATTCTCTCGGGATCGATGTCACCGAGTGCTTCGACGACGACGATTTGGTCGGAGATCTCGGTGACGAGATCGAAACCGATCTTGAAAATTTCGATAAGCCTGAAAACATGGAAAAAATCCTCGCGCAGGAAGGCCTTACGATCGACGATCCCGTCAAGCTGTACCTCAAGGAGATCGGACGTGTTCCGCTGCTCGATGCCGAACGCGAGGCGGAGCTTGCCAAAAGGATGTCCGAGGGCGACGAAGAAGCGAAGCGGGAGCTTGTGGAGGCGAATCTGCGTCTTGTCGTCAGCATTGCGAAGCGTTATGTCGGGAAGGGACTTTTCTTCCTCGATTTGATTCAAGAGGGCAATTTGGGACTGATGAAGGCGGTATCCAAGTTTGATTATACCAAGGGGTATAAGTTTTCCACGTATGCGACTTGGTGGATCAGACAAGCGATCACCCGCGCCATCGCCGATCAGGCGCGTACCATCCGGATCCCTGTCCACATGGTGGAGACCATCCACAAGGTGACGAAGGTATCGCGTCAGATGCTTCAGGAGAAAGGGCGCGAGGTTTCCGCCGCCGAGGTTGCCAAGGAGATGAATATGAATCCCGACAAGGTGCGGGAGATCATGAAGATCGCCCAGGATCCGATTTCTCTTGAAACGCCGGTCGGCGAGGAGGAGGACAGCCATATCGGCGATTTTATCGAGGACCAGGAATCTCCGGCTCCCGCGGAGGCCGCCTCCTATGAGCTGCTTCGCGAGCAGCTCAACGAGGTGCTGCATACGCTGACGCCGCGGGAGGAGCAGGTGCTGAGGCTGCGCTTCGGACTTGAGGACGGCCGTCAGAGAACGCTTGAGGAGGTCGGACAGCAGTTCAACATTACCCGTGAGCGGATCCGGCAGATCGAGGCCAAGGCGCTGCGCAAGCTCCGTCATCCGAGCCGTTCCAAGAAGCTCAGAGATTATTTGAATTAAAAAATAGTCTAAATTGTACAATAAGAATTTCAACGGTTTAGGATGATTTCACATTTGATTTGGACATTGTTTATAACTTATAAAAAGTTGTTTGTGCAATATGACGGCATCGGTTGAGCAGAACAACTTTTTTAAGTTGGCTTATGGAGCTATACATAGGCTTTTGTCATAAAAAATGCCTTGACACAAATGTAATTTTGATGTATTATTATAATGTTATATTATTATAGCTTTTGACTTACCGGAAGATTGATTTTGGGGAGGAACGCCAAATGATGAAAAGAATATTAAGCCTTATTTTGTGCCTCGGCATGCTGGCCGGCGTACTGCTGATGGCCGGCTGCGGAGATTCGGGAACGTCGAGTTCGACGGGAACGCTTCCGGCGACGATAAACATGCTGGGCATCACGGAGGAGTCGACGACGCCCGAAGCGGTGCAAGCAGTTGAGGACGCCTTGAATAAAATCACAAAGAACAGATATAAAACAAAAGTCAATCTTACTTTGGTTACGGCCGACGAATACATCGCGCTGATCGAGGAAAGAGTCGCCGCCGCAGAGGAAGCGGCAACAAGGCTTGCGGCGATTGCAAAATACAATACGTTGGCGCAGAAGGAAGCGAATAACGCGGAAAAGCTTTTGGCGAGCGAGAAAAAAAGCACCAGCAAGTGGACAAAAAAGGTGACGAGCGTGATTGCGTCTACCATTTCGACGGGTGAAGTCTATTCCGCGGAGGAAACCACTGTCTATGAGGACGGAAAGATCGAGACGGTGTATCCCGATGCGGAGTCGCCGATCGACATCATTATGATTGCCGGCAAGGAAATGTATGATTATCTCGATTCCAAAGGGTATCTGCTTTCGATTGCGAAAACGCTTGATACAGACTTTACAAAATTCAAGCAGTATATCTATCCTACTTTCTTTGATCAGCTTTCCGCGATTACGGGGGA
>URZF01000068.1 GCA_900552255.1 uncultured Eubacteriales bacterium
TATTTCTTAATAAAATAAAAGAAATCAAAAAAAGGAGGTGTTATATAAGCTTTGAAAGACATCATCATTCCATTGATCGTAGGTATTGTCGCGCTTGTCGTCGGTGCGCTCATCGGATATGTGCTCCGTAAGAAAACCGCGGAAAAGAAAATCGAATCCGCGGAAAAAGAAGCGGAACGGATCGTCGCCGAAGCGGTCAAAACCGGTGAAGCAAAGCGTAAGGAAATGATCGTTGAAGCAAAAGAAGATATCTTAAAGGCCAAAACCGAAGCGGAACGGGAAAACAAGGAACGCCGTCAAGAGCTTTTGAGACTGGAAAACAAGGCGCTGGCCAAGGAAGAAACACTCGAACGGAAAATCGAAAACTTCGAGCGCAAGGATGAAGCGCTGAACAGAAAGATCAAGGAAAACGAAAGACTTCAAGGAGAAATTGAGCAGATCCGGCAAAGTCAGCTTGCAAGGCTCGAGGAAATTTCCGGCTATACCGCCGAAACGGCAAAGGCCGAGCTCGTTTCCAAGATCGAATCCGAAGCGAAGCGTGAAGCTGCCGTAAAGCTCGCGCAGATCGAAAGCGATCTCCACAATGAAGCCGATACCAAAGCGAAAAACATCATTTCTCTTGCCATCCAGCGGATCGCGTCCGATCAGGTTTCGGAAACCACCGTCTCCGTTGTCCCGCTTCCCAGCGATGAGATGAAAGGACGCATCATCGGCCGCGAGGGACGGAACATCCACAAAATCGAAACGCTCACAGGCGTTGATCTGATCATCGACGATACGCCGGAGGCGATCACGCTCTCCTGCTTCGATCCGATCAGACGCGAGATCGCAAGGATCACGCTTGAAAAGCTGATATCGGACGGACGGATCCATCCGTCGAGAATCGAGGAAACCGTTGAAAAGGCACGGCGCGAGGTGGAGGCTTCCATCAAGCAGGCCGGAGAAAAGGCCGCGTTTGATACCGGCGTCAACGGACTGCATCCCGACCTCGTCCGCTTCCTCGGAAGGCTGAAATACCGCACCAGCTACGGACAAAATGTATTGACTCACTCGGTTGAGGTCGCCTATCTCGCCGGCATCATGGCGAATGAGCTCGGCGTCGACAGCGTGCTGGCCAGACGCGCGGGACTGCTCCATGACATCGGCAAAGCGCTGACGCAAGAGGTTGAGGGCTCGCACATTCAGCTCGGTGTCGAAATCGCGCGCAAGTTCAAGGAAAATAAGGACGTCATTCACGCGATTGAAGCACATCACGGAGACGTAGAGGCGCAGACCGTCATCGCGGTTCTCGTTCAGGCGGCGGATGCGATTTCCGCGGCAAGACCGGGGGCCAGACGCGAAGATCTCGACAGCTACATCAAGAGACTGCAAAAGCTCGAAGAAATTTCCAACAGCTTCCCGGGAGTGGAAAAATCCTATGCCATTCAGGCGGGACGCGAAATCCGAATCATGGTAAAACCCGAACAGGTCGGCGACGACCAAATGATCGTCGTAGCACGCGACATTGCAAACAAGATCGAATCGGAGCTTGAATATCCCGGTCAGATCAAGGTCAATGTCATCCGCGAAAGCCGTGTCGCGGAATATGCAAAATAACAAAACGGCAAATTTTATATATAGATTTTCATATAGATTGCAATAAATGAAAACATCGGGCAACCGAGCATATATAAGATTACCGAAAGAGCGGGCGTCTGCCCGCTCTTTTTTCTTGACAAATTTTTCTCAGACTGATATACTGTATACAATTTATAAGGAAGGAGATTTTCCCTATGAAGCCGCTTTTTGAAACGATAACGTTCCATAATAGCCGGACACCGGCCGATAACCTGAAAGCGCTCTCATTTGACACGGTACCGTCAAAGCTTTCCTCTTTTTCGGTTTGTCGATACCATGAACATAAACACTTTGCAGGGGAAATATCCGAAACGGACGGCACTTTCCGCATTTATCCGATCGTTTCGTACCGGTCTTCTTTTTTGCCGTCTATCCATGGCAGCATAACAGAAGAAAATGACGGCTCAAAAATCGAGATTACCATCTCACCGCCGGCAACACTCCGAATCTTTTTTATTTTTCTCCTGAGCTTTGCCTGTCTTATCTTTCTTTTCGCTATCCTGATGAAACCGTTCTCTGTTTTCATGCTGCTTTTCCTGTTCTTAATTTTTCTTGTTTTTTTCCTCTCGGCTTATGGCATGATGCGCTGCTTTTATCGGAAAGAGGCGGAAAAATGCAGAGAAAGACTGACCTCTCTATTTTAACATCAAAAAACCACCCTTTGAGTACAAAAGGGTGGTTTTTGACTGCACACGGAAGATTCCCATCTATAAAGATTTTCAGCTATCTCCGCGCTGAAAGAGGAAGCCTTCCTCCGCATCGCCGCGCAGGACGTACCGATAGGTTCCGCCATAGGAGACGGCGATGCCGAGACTGCCTGCCCGCACCTCGGAGCCGTCGGCAAGCACAAGATATAGTTCAAAGCTGAACGCACGCAGGTCGGCGTCCTCAGAAAACATATCTTTTTCAAACCGGAAAACAAGCGTCTCTCCCTTTGGAAGCGAACTCCCCGTCGTGCCTGCTGCCGCAGAGGAAGAAGCCACCAATATTTTCCCGATTTCATCCGTATCGCCGACGTAATATTCCACAAAAGCCGACTGTATATCCGCATCGCATTGATTCTCAAACGTCACGGAAAAGCTGTTTTTGGATTTGCATCCGGCGGCAGGGAGCAAAAAAAGCATCGACAGCAAGAAAGAAAAAAATCTTTTCATACTTTTCCCTCACAGGCACAGCCGAAGAATGGCCTCGGCATAAATCTTGGCGGAAAGCGTCAGGTGTTCCAGCGATATAAATTCGTCGGCACCGTGCATACGGCTCTCCGTACCGGGAAATTCCGCGCCGAACGCCACACCGCCGTCCACATTATGGACATAGGTTCCCCCGCCGATGGCAATGCAATGCCCGTTTTTGTTGGTCAGCTCCGTATAGACGGATAAAAGCGTCCTTATAAATTCGCTGTTTTCGTCCACATAATGCGGTTCGTTTCCGTTCCATTCGTCGACAACAAGTCCTGCCCTTGCGGCGGCTTTTTCAAAGCCTGCCCGTACCTTTTCCGACGTCCGGCAAACCGGGAATCGGATATCAAAACGTCCCTCAAAGCTGCCCTTATCAAAGGAAAAGACACTGAAAACAAAGGTCAGCGCACCGGATTTCTCATCGGAAGCCGCAATCCCAAGCGAAGAGCCGTCCGTCTCGCCAAATCGGAATATTTCAGAAAGCCCTGCAAAAAACGCCGAAGTGCCGTCGTCCGTCGGGAGCGCGCCGAGAAAGGCAAGAAGCGCCGTCACGGCGTTTTTCCCGTCCGCCGGTGTGGAGGCATGCGCGCTTTTTCCCTTGACAGTCACGTTTACGACATCGTTTTCCGCCGCATATTCGAGAATCACGCCCTCCGGAAAAGCCTTTTCCACCGCCGCAAGCTCTTCCCCGGAAAAGCCGCGAAGCGCGGCATACGCTCTGTCCGGCACCGCGTTGACGACGGTCCCGCCGGAAGCGGATAAAATCGTCTTTGTTCCGCCGGCGTTGATTTTCTTTACGACCTTGCCGCGCACCATGCCCTTTTCCAAATTGATGACGGGAAAGCTTCCGTCCGGAGTAAACACACGGGGCGGAAGCGATTCTTTTTTTCGGTAATATGCGAGATCGGAAGAGCCGCATTCCTCGTCACAGCCGACGAGAAACCGCACGTTCTGCGAAAGCTCATATCCGCATTCACGGAGCGCGCGAAGCGCAAAAAGAACGGCGACGGCCGGTCCTTTGTCATCCGCGGAGCCGCGTCCGAGCAGCTTTCCGCCGGCCAACGTCAGCGTATACGGCGGATTGCTCCAGCCGGTCCCCTCCGGTACGACGTCGAGATGACAGAGCACGCCGAGCGTCGTCTCCTTTGAGGGATCAAAATCGATCGTACCCATATAATTCTCATGATTTTTGACGGTAAAACCGTATTTTTCCGCCATTTCCAGCATTTTTGCAAGCGCGCGCGCCGGTTCCTTCCCGTACGGCATTCCTGCCTCGGCCTCCCCGCGAACGCTCGGGATCGCGACAAGCGACGACAGCGCCGCGATCATATCGCCGGCATGATCATCGATATATTTGCTGATTTTCAGCTGCATAAAAACCCTCCCCGCCTTGCGGCAAAGCCGTCCGGCCTTTATTTTTAATTTCAGATTATGGTTTATTGTATGACGAATCCGCAAACCGGTATACAACGTCATTTTGAAAGAATATATTTCTTTCCCGCTGCCGTCCGCAGTTTGTCGCGAACGGCATTTTCATCCTCCACGCCTTGATACCGTGCTCCAGGCAGGGGCAGTAAGCGATGACGATGGCCGGGCCGGGATAGGACTCTGCCTCCCGGATGGCCTTCAGGGTCTGGGCTTGGTCGTAGCCCATGGCCACCTGGGCCACGTAGATGTAGCCGTAGCTCATGGCGATGGCGCCCAGGTCCTTTTTCTTGACCTCCTTGCCGCCGGCGGCGAACTTGGCCACTGCCGCAGTGGGCGTCGCCTTGGAGGACTGTCCGCCGGTGTTGGAGTACACCTCCGTATCCATCACCAGCATGTTGATGTCCCGGTTCTGGGCCAGCACGTGGTCAATGCCGCCGAAGCCGATGTCGTAGGCCC
Organism: uncultured Eubacteriales bacterium; assembly: GCA_900552255.1. GTDB lineage: Bacteria > Bacillota > Clostridia > Oscillospirales > CAG-272 > QALR01. Next base: position 4,680 of record URZF01000068.1, read on the forward strand.
AGCCGTCGCCACCGAAGGCCCACACGCTCTTCTTGGTCAGATACTCCTTGTTCTGCAGGACAAAGGCGCCCTCCTCCGTGGGCTCCGCCTTCTCCAGGGCGGCGATCAGCGCGTCGGACACCTCCCGGGTCACGGCCGGGTCCTGCCACTTGGCAAGATACTCCCCGATCTCAGATACGGCCACCCCCTTTTCCTTCAGGGCTTTCAGCCGCAGCTCCACCTCCCCATGGATGGACCCGTGGGCCCGCAGGAAGCCGTAGGCGAACTCCGCGTTGTCTTCGAACAGGGACTGCTCCCAGCAGGGTCCAAAGCCCCGGCTGTCGCAGGAGTAGGGCGTCATGGGCATGGCACCGCCGTAGGCGGAGGAGCAGCCGGAGGCGTTGGCCACGTACATGCGGCTGCCGAACAGCTGGGTCACCAGCTTGATGTAGGTGGTCTCCGCGCAGCCCGCGCAGGCGGCGGAGAACTGGAAGTAGGGCTTGGCGAACTGGGCCGTCTTCACGCTCTTGTCGCTGATAATGTCCTTCTTGAGCAGCTTCTCGTTCATCGCGTAGTTGTCGAAGTTGGGCTGCTGCTCCCTCTGGGTCTCGAAGGGCACCATCTCCAGCGCCCCCTTGGCCGGGCAGGCGGTCAGGCACACGCCGCAGCCCAGGCAGTCGTAGGGAGAGACCTGCATCCGGAAGGAATAGGCAGGGGCGTCCTTGCCCAGGCCCTTGGCGGGCACGGTGACGAAGGATTCCGGCGCACCGGCCTTCTCCTCCTCCGTCAGCAGCACGGGCCGGATGGCCGCGTGGGGACACGCCATGGCACAGCGGTTGCACTGGATGCACACGTCGGGATTCCACTGGGGCACCGTGACAGCCACGCCCCGCTTGGAGTATGCGGTGGTGCCGTTCTCCCAGGTGCCGTCCAGGCAGTTGTGCCTCTTGAACAGGGACACCGGCAGCTTGTCGCCGTGCTGGCGGTCCATGGGCACCACGATCTCCTTGACGAAGTCCGTGCCCTTCAGCTCCTCCGGCGCGCCGTCCTTGGCGTCCGCCCAGGCGGCGGGGACCTCCACCTTCGTCATGCCGGTCAGACCCACGTCCACGGCCCGGTTGTTCAGGTCCACGATCTCCTGGCCGCCCTTTTTGAAGTAGGAGTTGTAGTTGCCCTGCTTCATCTCCTCCACCGCCAGGTCGATGGGGATCACCTTGGTCAGCTGGAAGAAGGCCGCCTGGAGAATCGTGTTGATCCGGTTGCCCAGGCCCAGGTCCCGAGCCAGCTTCGTGGCGTCCATGATGTAGAAGTTGGCGTGCTTGTTGGCCAGGTCCCGCTTCATCTTGGCGGGCAGCCGCTCCTCCAGCTCCTCCGCGCTCCAGGGACAGTTCAGCAGGTATGTGCCGCCGTCCTTGAGGTCCGCGGTGGTGTCATATTTGTCCACATAGGTGGGCGCGTGGACGCCCACGAAGTCCGCCGCGGATACCAGATACGTGGCGTGAATGGGCTGGTCGCCGAACCGCAGATGGCTCTGGGTCAGACCGCCGGACTTCATGGAATCGTAGGAGAAATACGCCTGGGCGTACTTGTCTGCCGCCAGGCCGATGGTGGTGATGGCGTTCTTGTTGGCGCCCACCGTGCCGTCGCCGCCCAGGCCCCAGATCTTGCAGGATACCTGTCCTGGATAGTCCAGGGCGATCTCCTCATAAGGCAAGGAGGTGAAGGTCACGTCGTCCTCGATGCCGATGGTGAAGCTGTTCTTGGGCTCCTCCTTGGCCAGGTTGTCGTACACCGCCACGATCTGGCCGGGCGTGGTGTCCTTGGAGGCCAGGCCGTACCGACCGCCCACCACCACGATGTCCTTCCGCCCCGCCTGCTGCAGGGCGCTCTGCACATCCAGATACAGCGGCTCACCCACGGAGCCGGACTCCTTCGTCCGGTCCAGCACGGCGATCTTTTTGCAGGTGGCGGGAATGGCGTCCACAAAGTGCTGGATGGAGAAGGGGCGGTACAGGTGCACCTGCACCATGCCCACCTTGCGGCCCTTCCTGTTCAGATAGTCCACCGTGTCCTTCACCGTCTCCGCACCGGAGCACATGATGACGATGACTTCCTCCGCATCGGGCGCGCCGTAGTAGTTGAACAGCTTGTAATCCCGGCCGGTGAGCTTGTTGATCTCATCCATGTAGTGCTGCACCACGCCGGGGATGGTGGCGATCTTCTCGTTGGCGCCCTCCTTGCACTGGAAGAACACGTCCGGATTCACCGTCGTGCCCCGGGTGGAGGGGTGCTCCGGGTTCAGGCCGTTCTTGCGGAACGCCGCCAGCTGGTCATAGTCCACCAGCTTGGCCAGGTCGTCATAGTCCAGCGCCTCGATCCGCTGCATCTCGTGGGAGGTGCGGAAGCCGTCGAAGCAGTGCATGAAGGCATACCGGCCGCCGATGGCGGACAGGTGGGCCACCGCGCCCAGGTCCATGGCCTCCTGGGGGGAGGAGGACATCAGCATGCCGAAGCCGGTCATTCGGCAGGTCATCACGTCGGAGTGGTCGCCGAAGATGGACAGGGCGTGGGCACTGACAGTCCGGCAGGAGATGTGGAACACGCCGGGCAGGAACTCGCCGCCGATCTTGTACATAGGCGGGATCATCAGCAGCAGGCCCTGAGAGGCCGTGTAGGTGGTGGTCAGCGCGCCCGCCTGCAGGGATCCGTGGCAGGTGCCTGCGGCCCCCGCCTCGGACTGCATCTCAATGACCTCCACGGGTTTTCCGAAGATGTTGGTCCTCCCCTTGGCGGACCACTCGTCCACCTTCTCCGCCATCACGGAAGATGGCGTGATGGGGAAGATGGCCGCCACCTCTGTGAACGCGTAGGACGCGTACGCCGCGGCGGTGTTGCCATCCATTACTACTAGTTTTTTCTTAGCCATGTCTCCTGTTTTCCTTTCGAT